>NZ_JBVAPG010000006.1:0-141197 GCF_055413685.1 Bradyrhizobium sp. LeoA1Lang
CCGGTGCCAGGCCAACAGCTTGGCCTCGATCTCCTTCAGCTCGGTCCCGAGCCTTGCGTATTCACGCCCCTGCACCACGAACAGCTCACGCGCCAGCTCCGGAAGATTCTCGTCCTGCGCAATCCGCCTCAACAGCGGCTCGATCTTGTCCACCCCCTTGGCGGCGATCAGGCCGAACTCGGCGGCGTAGCCGCGGATCGCATTGCTCAGCTGGGTGCGCCGGGCGATCAGTCCGTCGCGGATCCCCGTCAGCATCAGCGCGGCCTGTTGCTCGGCCGTCTTGACCGGCACAAAGCGCATGCGCGGCCGCCCCATGGCTTCACACAATCCTTCCGCATCCCGCCCGTCGTTCTTGTTCCGCTGCACGTAGGGCTTCACCAGTTGCGGGGCCATCAGCTTCACCTCGTGGCCGAGCTTGGAAAGCTCCCGCGCCCAATATTGCGAAGCCCCGCAAGCCTCCAGCCCGATCACCGTCGGCGGCAACTTGGCGAAATACTCCAGCACCTGCTTGCGCGACAGCCGCTTGCGCAACACCACCTTCTCGGCCGCATCAACCCCATGCAACTGAAAAATATGCTTCGACGTATCCATTCCAATGCGGATAATCTGCGTCACGGACGGCTCCCTCGTTTGAGATTTCGACAACCTCATTCTGGCACAACTGATGCCGTAGGGGGCCGTCCACCCCATCAACCACAGGCCTTTGTCGTGTGCTCCGCTGCAACCGCTTGCTCGCGCCACAACACCTCCCTGTGGCTATGGGTCCCGGCGTTGGCCGGGACGACGGCAGAGTGTTCCCATCATTCTGCAGGGCTGCCCTGCGTTGAAATTTTTCTCTCCGGCCCCCTTGGGCTTTTCATGCAAATGCATTAACTCGCTGTAACCTTTCGTCCGGCGGGTCGTGACCGCCTGTGCAGCATGCAGGGGGAATTGATGGCTGTGACCACCGGCGACCTTCGGCCTTCCTCCGGTCTCGATAGCTGGCGCACGCCGCTGATCATCATCATCTGCGGCTGCGCGATCGCGCTGCTCAGCTTTGGGCCACGCTCGGCGCTCGGCTTCTTCGTGCAGCCGATGAGCCGCGAATTCGCCTGGGGCCGCGACGTCTTCGGCCTCGCGCTGGCGCTGCAGAACCTGTTGTGGGGACTGGGCCAGCCGATCGCCGGCGCCATCGCCGACCGCTTCGGCATCGTGCGCGTGATGATCGTGGGCGCGCTGCTCTACGCCGCCGGCCTCTACATGATGCGTTATTCGACAACGTCGCTGTCGCTCGACATCGGCGCCGGCGTCCTGATCGGCTTCGGCCTGTCCGGCTCCTCGTTCAACCTGGTGCTGTCGGCCTTCAGCAAATTGCTGCCGCCGGAAAAGCGCGGCATCGCGCTCGGCGCCGGCACCGCGGCGGGCTCGTTCGGCCAGTTCCTGTTCGCGCCCTTCGGCGTGGCGATGATCGATAATTTCGGCTGGCAGGCCGCGCTCACCGTGTTCGCCGCGCTGATGCTCTTGATCGTGCCGCTGTCGCTTGCGATCGCGACGCCGCGGGCGAAAACGACCAACGTGCCGGCCGCCGACCAGCAGTCGTTCAAGACGGCGCTGGCGGAAGCGTTCGGCCATCGCTCCTATGTGCTGCTGGTGCTCGGCTTCTTCACCTGCGGCTTCCAGCTCGCCTTCATCACCGTGCACCTGCCGGCCTATCTCGTCGATCGCGGCATTCCGACCTCGACCGGCGGCTGGGTGATCGCGGCGATCGGCCTGTTTAACATCATGGGCTCGCTCGGCGTCGGCTGGCTGCAGAACTTCTTCCCCAAGCGCTACATCCTGTCAGTGATCTACTTCACCCGCGCGCTGGCGACCGTTGCCTTCATCTCGTTCCCGATCACGACGTTCTCCGCGGTCGCCTTCGGCGCGGTCTCTGGCTTGACCTGGCTGTCGACGGTGCCGCCGACCTCGGCGCTGGTGGCGCTGATGTTCGGCACGCGCTGGTTCGCCACGCTCTATGGCTTCGCCTTCGTCAGCCACCAGGTCGGCGGGTTCCTGGGCGTCTGGCTCGGCGGCATCGTGTTCGAGCAGTATGGTTCCTACACGCCGATCTGGTGGCTCTCGATCCTGTTCGGCGTGCTGTCGGCGCTGATCAACCTGCCGATCGTGGAGGCCCCAGTGTCGCGCCCGGTTGCGCAGCCGGCCTGATGCGATAAACAGCATCCCGCACAAATTCGTCGTCATGCCCGGGCTTGTCCCGGGCATCCACGTCTTTAAAGTCGAGCGACACCCAAGCACGTGATGGCCGGGTCAAGCCCGGCCATGACGCGGGACTAGATCAACGCGAGTACGGGAGGATCCATCGTGGCGACGTTCAAGGCGATCAGGATCGACAAGGCGGACAAGGGTACGACCGCCGCGCTCACGCAATTCGACGACGCGGAATTGATGGATGGCGACGTCACCGTCCGCGTCGAATGGTCGACGCTGAACTACAAGGACGGCCTGGCGCTGACCGGCAAGGCGCCGGTGGTGCGGCGCTTCCCGATGATCGCCGGCATCGATTTCGCCGGCACCGTCGAGCAGTCCTCGCATCCCGACTGGAAGGCAGGCGACAAGGTCGTCTGCAACGGCTGGGGCATGGGCGAGACCCATCTCGGCGCCTATGCCGAGAAGGCGCGCGTCAAGGGCGACTGGCTGGTGCGTCTGCCCGACGGGATCTCGGCGCGCGATGCGATGGCGATCGGTACCGCCGGCTATACCGCGATGCTCTCGGTACTGGCGCTGGAGGACCACGGGGTGACGCCCAAGAGCGGCCCGATCGTGGTGACGGGGGCCGCTGGCGGGGTCGGCTCGGTCGCGACAGCCGTGCTGTCCAAGCTCGGCTATCACGTAATCGCCTCCACCGGGCGGCAAGCGGAGGCAGCCTACCTCAAGGGCCTCGGCGCCGCCGAGGTGATCGACCGCAGCGAATTGACCGGCCCGGTCAAGCCGCTCGCGAAGGAGCGCTGGGCCGGCGGCGTCGACAGCGTCGGCTCGACCACGCTCGCCAACATGCTCTCGATGACCAAGTATGGCGGCGCCGTCACCGCGTGCGGGCTTGCCGCCGGCATGGACCTGCCTTCCTCGGTCGCTCCGTTCATTTTACGCGGAGTGTGCCTTATCGGCATCGACTCGGTGATGTGCCCGATCGAACGTCGCAAACGCGCCTGGAGCCGGCTCGCCAGCGATTTGGACAAGGCAAAACTCGCTGATATAACTCACGAAATCGGTCTGGACGAAGCGATCTCCTTTGGGCCGAAAATCCTCGCGGGCGAGGTCCGCGGCCGGATCGTGGTAAAAATAGTCTGACGGCGTTCAGAATTTACCAACCAAGCTGCTCCAATGTTGCCTTGGTTGGTATGGTAAGCAGCGGGTAAAGGCGGTGTGCCCGCGCTGGGTAAGTGGAGTGGCTCATGCTTGCGCGTCTGGTATTGGGGGCGGTCGTGGCCGGCGCGATGGCCGCGCCTGCGTTGGCGGGATCGATGAGCGCTGAAGAGGCCAGGCGATTCGTCGCCGGCAAGGTATTCGCCTTCACCTGCTTTGACGGCACCCGCGGCGCGGGTCGCATCCTCGACGACATGGGCGCGGCTGGCTCGATCCAGTTCTCCGGCTCTGGCCCGATTCGCCATGTCAGGTTGCCGGGCAATACGCTGCAGGTTCGCGGTCAGGCCGTCTGTGCCTCGCTGAAAGGCCTTCCGTTCGAGCCCTGCTTCAACCTCGACAAGCGCGACGATCGCTCGTTCCGCGGCTCAGTGTCGGGCATGGGCTTTGCCTATTGCGACTTCCGCCACCAGGGCGGGCAGCAGATGCTGTTGGCGCGCGCGGTGGCGCGGCCGCGTTCGCTGCGCCCCTCCCAGACGACCCGCTCGGCCGACGCCTCCCGCGCCGAAGTGTCCGCGCGCGTCGAGACGCCGCCTGTCGAGCGCACCAGGCTCGAGCCGGTGAAGCCCGAACCGGCGCAACCGGAAGGCGCGGCGGAATTGCGCCGTTCGACCGATTAGCTGGAATCATCGGTCCCACCGACTTCGTTTGATCGAGGCGACAACGTGGCGGCGAAGACCCGTAGTGATACGGGCTCGCGAATTCATGGCTTGGTAGCGTCTAATCTCCTAATCTCCACCAGGACGGCCGGGGGTGGGCGCAACAACTGAGTTCCACATGCCGCAATATTTCTTCAGGATCAGCCATGGTCGCTTCGCGGGCGCGTCCGATCAGGGGTCGGAATTCGAAAGCCGTGAGGCCGCATGGGCCGAGATGACCAAGGTCAGCGGCAATCTTCTCGGCAGCATCGCGCGCAGCCTCAAGCAGGACGCCGAGTGGCAGATGGAGCTGATCGACGAGAGCAAGAAGCCCGTGTTCAGAATCCGCCTGATCGCGGAGTCGATGGATTAGAACTGCCGCCCGAATCGTTGCGCCATAGCCAGACTGTGAGCGGACGGGTGCGTCCGCGGATGAGTGTCTCGCTGGGACCTGTGAGCGTGCCGCTCTCGAACAAGGCGGATGCTGGACCGGCCCGTTGCAGCAGGTCATCGCTGAGCGCGAGCGCCGCGCGTTGCTTGGCCGCAACCTCCATCAGACGGCTCGCCACGTTCACGGTGTCGCCGGTCGCGGTGATGTGTTGATAGCTGCCGCCGAGCCGCGAGGCGACGATCGGCCCGAAATGCGCGCCCACCTTGAAGCCGGTTCGCGTCGCGATCGGGGGCGGCAACGAATTGATCCATTGCGCGACGCGGTTGCAGAGCGTGACTGCGCAGTGCGAGGCCTTGCGGGCATCGTCTGCGGTGGCTTCCGGCAGGCCGAACAGGATCATGGCGCCGTCGCCGAGGAAGCTCGTGATGATCCCGCTGTGCGCCTCGACCTCGTCATCGACGAGGGTGTGAAAATCCTTCAGCAGCGCAAGCCCCGCGTCGATATCGAGCGTCTCGCTCAATGCCGTGAAGCCCGAGAGGTCGATGAAGATGATCGCCGCATCCTGGTGCCGCGGCTCGAGCAGGAACGCCGGATTGCCGGTCAGCCATTTGTTGAGCGCCGGCGCCTGGAATTGCTGCAACAGGTCGCTCTTCATCGCGAAATATTGCGCCTGCCGCCGATTGAGCCAAAGCTGGATCGAGCCGAACAGGATCGCCGGCGGTGCGGCGGCCGCAATCGGCAATGCCGCGCTGAGCCAGATGCCGTGCGAGAATGCGACGTAATTGGCGACAGCCCAGATCGCCATCAGCGCCGCGATCGAGAGCAGGCCGGCCGCGCTGCGCCGCCACGCCAACAGGCCGACCACTGCGAGCGTCAGCGCCACTGCAAGGATCGCGTCAGCGAGGCGCGTCGAACGATCGCGCAGGATGCCGCCGCCGGTCATCAGGTGATCGATCGCGGTCGCGACGATCTCGACACCCGGCATCACGGGATCGAACGGCGTCGGAAACACATCGCCGCCGCCCGTCACTGTCACACCGATGACGACGATGCGGTCGCGGATGGCCGCTCGCGCGACCTCGCCGTCGAGCACCGATGCCGCACTCACCGTCGGTACCGTGCCGCGAGGGCCGTAATAGGCGAGCGGGAGCACATGATCGATGTCGGTCGGGATATTCCGGCCCGCAAGGCGGACGCTGTCCGCGTCGATCACCGGATCCTGGCCTGCGGCCAGTGCCGCGACGCGCAGCGGAAACGCCAGCTCGACTTTGTCACTGGTGCGGACCAGCAAAGGAATGCCGCGCGGCGTGCCCGATTTGTCGGTGGTCAGGTTGACCACGCCGACAACGGCATGTTCCGCGAACGCAGGAAGCGGGCGCAGGAATTTCTCCGCCCGCGGCAGGCGCGCGAGCGCGCTCTTGTCGTCCGCCTCCAGGATCTGGATCGCATCGGGAAACACGGCGGCAGCGGCAATGGCGGAGGGGCGTTTTCCGAGCGCTTGTGCGAGCGCGGCATCGCCGCCGTCCTTGCCCTGGTCGAGCAGCAAGAGGTCGACCGTGATCGCGCGCGGCTCGTAACTCGCAATCTTCTCGATGATCGCGGCAAGATCGGCGCGCGGCAGCGGATAGCCGCCGCGCTTGGCGACCGTGTCATCGTCGATGGCAACGATCGTGACGAGATCGGGTGCCGCGCGCTCACCGCGTCCCAATAGGCGCAGGTCGGTCAGCGCGCCTTCGGCGCGATCGAGGAATTGAACGTCGCCGTTCCAGTAGCCTATTCCCAGCGCGGCCGCCCAGACGAATGAGAGCAGAAGCGCGATTGGTGTTTGAGGGATCCGGCCGCTCACCAAGGGTCATTGTCCGAGGCGCGCGAGCAGCGCATCGACCCGCGCCTGACCCCAGCGCTTGACTGCCAGCGGCTCGTTTCCCGGATCGACGTCGACGCCTTCGCCCGGACCAAGCACCACCTGGTTTCCGCCGCGTGGCCGGCGCACCGCGACCCGGCCCTGCAGCACGAGCACCGATGTCCTCGCCTCCTGCACATCGGCCGCCCACTTGGTCCCACGCACGGCGGCGATCGCTTGTGGCGTGTTGACGCGAAAACGATTCTTGCCGGGCTGCTTGGGTGCGTCGAGCAGGAGTGCCTTGCTCTGCAGATCGACTGCCGTGGCGCTGCCATCGTGGCCTTGCAGCGTGAACCTCGCGCCGTCCTCGGCGACGATGATCAGGCCGTCGCGGCAGAGCAGGATCTGCGTTCCTCGCGCGCCCGCCTGCGACGGACATGTCGCGGCCTTCGTCTGCGCTGCCGCAGGCTGGATCGCAAGTGTTGCGCAGATGATCACCAAGCTCGCCAGCCGCGCGAGCACTCCCGCAATGTCTCGGTGCAAAACGCTCCCCTCGTTAAAATAGTTGGTCGCCGCAATATAGCTCTTTGAAGCGCACACTATGTCTAGAAAATGTCTGCCCGGGTCCAGTGCCAATGGCGTGAGCCGACGCGATACTTCGTCGGGCCCAAGGTCGCGTCACAGGGACGTGATGTCAGGCGCGCCCCGAGGCGGGCAGGCGCGCCCGGGCGTGATGAGAACCTGCCGATTTGTCCCGGCCGGCTGTCGCTCAGTCCGGCGTGAACAACGCCTTGCCACGATGCTTCTGCGCCACCGCCACCGCTTCCGGGATTTGCGAAAAACGGTAGGTGCCTTCGACCGGCGCGCTGATTACCCCCGAGGCCACCAGCGGCGCGAGGTGTTCATACATCGCGCTGATGTGCTCGGCGGTGGCGCTGTTGAACCAGTTGGCGAGCCAGAAGCCGCGCATTGCGATGTCGCGGAAGATGAAGGGCTGCGCCGGTCCGACGAAGGGCTTGCCGCTGATTGCGCTGTAGAACACCAGCACGCCCTTCGGCGCCAGGCACGTGATCAGGTTCATGGTCGCGGTATCGGCGACGCCATCGATGGCGAGCGCGATCGGCGCGCCGCCGGTCTCGGGGGCCACGCGCTTGTTGAGATCGGGGCCGTCGACCAGCACGACGTCGCCACCGCTTGCCTTGAGATCGGCCACGACTTCCTCGCGTCTGACGACATTGACCGTCTTCAATCCAAGCGACTTCGCGATGCCGATCACTGCGCGACCGACGCCGGAATTGGCCGCGTTCTGGATCAGCCAGGTGCCGGGAGGCAACGTGACGAAATCGGTCAGCAGCAGGTAAGCCGTTGCCGGATTGATGCCGAGCATCGCAAATTGCAGCGGATTGCCGTCGGGGAGCGCCTGCAACTTGCTGGCATCCGCCTTGATGTGCTCCGCCCACGCCGGCGACGGATAGGGGATGAGCGTGCGATCGCCTTGCTTCAGATGCGTGACGCCACGACCGACCGCCACGACGCGGCCGACACCCTCCGTTCCCACGATACTCGGCAGTTTTGGCCGGTAGCCATAGCGGCCCGAGATCATCAGGAGGTCGCTCATGTTGATGGGCGAAGCCTCCAGCGCGATCACGACTTCGCCGTCGCCTGGGGCGCCGACATCGGGAATGTCGACGAGTTTCATGACCTCGGCCGGGTTGCCGAACGCCTCGATCTGGATCGCCTTCATGGCAGTGCCTCCGAATTATATACTGTATAGTATATAACGAGGAGGCGCTGTCAAGAAAGCAGCTTCATCGCCTGGTCGAACGTGGCGCGGACGCGCGCCGCTTCGGGAGCGCCCTTTGCCAGCACCATGAGCCCCTGATAGATCGCCATGATCGTATGCGCGACCGCATCGGGATCGAAATCGTCGGCGAACTGGGCGCGGTCGGCGCGCAGGCGGTCGCGCAGCAACTGCTCGAGCTTGCGGTTGAAGGCCTGGATACTCTTCCGCACCTCCTGCTCGGTCACGCCGTCGACGGAGGTGTTGACGGAGAGGCAGCCGCGACTGCCCTTCACGCCGGAACAACGAGGCACGAAGCCGGTCAGCCAGCGCCGGATCGCCTCGCGCGCGGAGGGGCCGTCATTGATGATGCGCTCGGCTTTCCCGACGATATAGGCGTGGTAGCGGTCGAGCACCTTCAGGAACAGCGCGTTCTTGTCGCCGAAGGCGGCGTAGAGGCTCGGCTTGGTGAGGCCTGTCGCTGCGGTGATGTCGTCGAGCGACGTGCCCTGAAAACCCTTCAGCCAGAACACGTCGCGCGCGAGGTCGAGCACTTCGTCGGGGTCGAAACTGCGCGGTCTGGCCATGCCGCCTATCTACGCGCTGGCACAGGCTTCGCCAAGCTCATCCCACGCCAGCGACCGGCGGTGGTGCCGCTTGTCGCCGGAACAGGATGCGCTGGTAGAACCAGCCGATCGCGACCAGCACCACGCCGAGGCACATGAAGGACAGCGCGCGGTAGACGCCCGTGAGCTGCGACATGTCGATCACGAACGCCTTTACGATGGTCAGCGCGATGACGGCGGCCGAGGCCATCCGCGCGCGCTGCGAGCCAACGACGATGCCGATCCCGAGCAGCACGACGCCGAATGCAAGCCAGGCGATCGAATAGGTGTATTGCTCGGCGCCCGTGGTCGGGCCATGCGACAGCACGGGGCCGTGATAGAGCCGGCGGATTTCGAAGCTGACATAGGTGAGCGCGAGGATCAGCGCGCCGGCCGCGAGCGTGTTGCCGTAGGCGGCCGGGCGCCGGCCCGCCACCGCATAGGACAACAGCAGCGCCAGCACCGCGGGCAGGGCATAGCCGAGCAGGAGCAGGTTGATGAAGCTGCCGCCGACATTGATCGGCCACAGGATCGGCGTCTCCAGCAGCATCAGGCCGAAGATGGCGGCAAGACCGGCGAACACCGTCAGCAGCGCCGCGCTGATGTTGTGCACGATGCTGGCCGTGCGGATGCGCAGGCGCTCCAGCCCGATCGCCATCGCCAGCGCGGTGCAGACCTGCAGCGCGACCTCGGTGAGGCCGGCGCTGTTGCGGTAGACGTCGCCGTCGTTGACGGCGTGGCGGATCTCCATGAAGGCGAGCAGGACCGTGAACAGGATCGCGGCCGACTCCACCGCGCGGAGCGGCGCATCGTCGCCATTGCGGCGCAGGAAGATGCTGGCCGCCCAGAACGAGGCCGCGGGGATGCCGTAGCCCCACAATAGCCAGTTGAAGATCGGCGTGGTGCCGACGGCATCGCCGACGATCCGCGGCTCGTAGCCGATGCGCAGCACCACGATGCCGGCGAGGATCGCGGCCAGCGTGCGCAGGAAGGCGATCGGCCGCTGCAGCGAAATCCAGGCGGTGCCGAGCGACACCAGCGCCAGCGCGATCGTGAGCCAGCCCTTCTCCAGCGCGAATGTGAGCGCGAGCGCCAGCGCGGCGAGCGTGCCGGTCGCAAACAGCGCGATCGAGGCGGAGTGCCCGGGCCGGTCCTCGCGCCTGCTGAGGTATTCGGTTGCAGCAGCGAAGGCCGCGGCGAGCAATACCGCGAGAATTGCGAACGGAATCGAGCGGTCGAGCTGCGCGATCCGGGCGTAGAGCGCGATCAATAGCGCCAGCGGCGTGAAGGTCGCGACCGCTGCCCACTGCACGGTGATCGCAGTCGTTGCGAAGCGGCGCTGCGCGAGGAAGCCGCTTACGCCGAACATGCCTGCGAAGATCGCCGCCGCGGTCAGATGCAGCGAGACCGAGCCATCTGTGGCGCTCGGCCCGATGCCGGGCAGGGGACCGCCTGGGAGCACCAGCATGTCCGGATTGCCGCGCACCGCCCATTCGGCGAAGACGACGAACACGAACAGCGCGGCGGCGCCAATCGCCGCAGTGGCCGCCGGCGCCCGCCAGGCGACGAGGAGGCTGCCGGCGACCAGGAGGCCGAAGGTGATCATCGCGGGATCGGCGTGAAAGCTGTTCAGCACGATCAGCAGCGCGCCGAACAGATAGGCGATCAGCGAGCCCGATGAGATCGGCTCGACCTCTTCGCCCTCCGCTTCCGGTCCGAACATGAAGCCGCAGACGACCAATAGCGCCGCGAGGATGAATCCGGCGATGACATGAAAGGCGTGCGGTCCGATCATCGACGGCCCGCATTGCAGACAGGGGAAGGTCCAGAGCAGCGCGAACACGACCGTCGTAACGGCAAGCCAGCGCCACAGCCGGATGCGGGCGAGGCCGAACGACGCCGCGGTGACGATCGCAAGATAGATGTAGAGCGCCCAGAAATCCGGCTTTTCGGATGAGACGAGGATCGGCGTGGCGAAGGCGCCGACGACGCCGAGCCCGGCCAGCGCCGGTCCGTGCAGCAGCGCAGCGGCGAGCGTGCCGAGCGCGACCAGTCCGAGCAGCACGAAGGCGGTCGCCGGCGCAAGGAAGTCGTAGAGCGCGTAGGCCGCATAGACCGTCGCGAATGCCACAGCCGTTCCGGCGGCGGTGAGGATCGCCGGGATATTGGCGATCGGCAGCGGCGCGATTGTGGAGATACTTTCCTTGCGCCGCGTCCATTCGCCGGCACCGAGCAGCGCCAGCGCGAACAGGCCGCCGAGCATGGTACGCACGCCGGGTCCGAGCAGGCCGGCCTCGATCGAATAGCGCACCATGAAGAAGCCGCCGAGCGCCAGCGTCAGGCCGCCGAGCCACACCACCCATCGGGTGCCGATGGTTTCTTCGAAGCCGGGCTGGGCGGGCGGTAGCGGCGGTGGCGCGGGCGGCGCGCCGCTCGGAGCCTCGGGCGCGGCCGCTAGTTCCGCCATGGCAGGTGCGGCCTGGATGGCCTCTGGCGGTAAAGGCGGAGGCGTGGCCGCAGCCGGCGGCGAGGTCGCACGCGTCGGCTCAGGCTCGGGGGCGAGTGGCGGCGATACCCGCCGTAATGCCGCAGCATTCGCGCCTTCGAGGGCGTCCAGCCGCGTGCGCAGGGCGGCCACCTCGTTCATTGACTTCAACGCAAATGCAAATGCGATGACCGCAATGACGAAAACAATGAACACCAGCATCAGGCCTCCAGGCGGGCGCGCGGGGGGCGTAGCCAATCACGTCCGCGGTCGTCGCAATCCATTGAGTGGAGGTTGCCCCGCAAAAAGTTCAATCGCTAGATCATGATCCGATTAGATGGAATCGGATCATGATCTCATCTCTTTGTTCGAGCATGATCTCCGCGCAAACGCTTCGCGTTTGTCGCGAGGGAAAACCGGTTTCCACTTTTCCGGATCATGCTCTAAAGCGGCATTTCCGCGCGTCTCACTCCAGATCGACGCGGAACGGCTGGTTTTCGACGCTCATGGCGCCGGGCCCGATCTCGTCGAGCGCGCGGATCATCCGGCCCTCCCGCCCGAGCGCCTTGTCGGCAAGGCTCACCATCAGCCGGTTCGGTGACGCGATCGGGGAGGCGGCGCGGATCTGGCGCGCGATCTCGGCCTCGTCGCGATGCGGATTGAGCGCGCAGGCGGCGGCGAATGCGCTCGCGGTCGAGCGGCTGATGCCGGCGTAGCAGTGTACCACCATCGGCGCGCTACGGTCCCAACTCCGCACGAAGTTCAGGACTTGCTCGATGTGCCGCCCGGAAGGTGCGATAAAACCGTCCATCACTTCGGTGATGTCGTCGACCTGCACGCGCAGATGATTGGCCTCGAGCACGGAAGCCGGCCGCTGCACCTGGGCGACATTGGCCATGACGGTGAGGATGTGGCTGGCGCCGGTCAATCTTACGGTTTCGGGAAGCAGGGCGAGCGAGCAGACGTGAAGCATCATGGTCCTTAGATGTACAAGTTCGCCCCGAATTATAGCCGCTACTGTAGGGTGGGCAAAGCGCAGCGTGCCCACCATGCCTCCACGATCTCGCTCGCGACGGTCGGCACGCTGCGCTTTGCCCACCCTACAAGATCACGCCGCCACCGCCTGGAAGCGTTCGAGGAACCGTTTCTCGGCTTTGGCGGCGGTCCAGGGCGTCAGGTAGTCGCGCTCGGTGGCCTCGGGCAGTGCGGGATCGCGGCCGAACAGGCGTCTGGCTTCGGCTTCGGAGAATCCCGCAAGGCGGGTTGCTTCGAGATAGGCGGCGCCGCGGTCGGCGGCCTTGATCTGCTGGGTGATCTCGTCGGCCAGCACCGGCGGCAGGCCGAAGCGGATGTGGATCGCGGAGAGCAGGCGCTTCTCCACCGTCTTGTAGTCGCCGCCGAGCACCGCCTTGAACGGCGAGATCATGTCGCCGATGACATATTCCGGCGCATCGTGCAGCAGCGCCGCGCGCCGCACGCTGACATCGGCGCGCGGCATCTGCTGGCGCATCACCGCCTCGACCAGGAGCGTATGCTGCGCGACCGAAAAGATATGCGCGCCGCTGGTCTGGCCGTTCCAGCGGGCGACGCGGGCGAGCCCATGGGCGATGTCGGCGATCTCGATGTCAAGCGGCGAAGGGTCGAGCAGGTCGAGCCGCCGCCCGGACAGCATGCGCTGCCAGGCCCGCGCGTCCTGCTTCGGCGCCGGTGATCTTCCGGTCATTTCACTTTGAAGCGCGGGCTGCGATGCTTGCCGCCGCAGGCCTCATGGCAGAAGCAGGTGACGAGATGGTCGTTGACGATGCCGGTCGCCTGCATGAAGGCGTAGACGATGGTCGGGCCGACGAACTTGAAGCCGCGCGATGCCAGCTCCTTCGAGACCTTGATCGACAGCGGCGTCGAGGCCGGCACGCTCGCCGTGGTCTTGAACTCGTTGACCTTGGGCCGGCCGTCGACAAAACCCCACAGGAATTTCGAGAAGCCCGGCCCGTCTTCCATGATCTTGAGATAGGACTTCGCACTCTCGATCGTGCCCTCGATCTTGGCGCGGTTGCGCACGATGCCGGCATCGTTCATCAGCGCATGCACTTTCTTGGCGTTGTAGCGCGCGATTTTCTCGGGCTGGAAGTCGTCGAAGGCTTTGCGGAAATTCTCGCGCTTGCGCAGGATCGTGATCCAGGAGAGGCCGGCCTGGAAGCCGTCGAGGATCAGCTTCTCGTAAAGCGCGCGGTCGTCATATTCCGGCACGCCCCATTCCTCGTCGTGATAGGCGACGTAAAACGGGTCTTCACCCGGCCACGGGCAGCGAGTCTTGCCGTCGGGATGCAGTTGTGCAGTGCGGCTCATGCGACGGTCTTTTTAGGTGTGGCGCGCACGACGTCAGGCTCGGCCAGCCTCAGACCGAGGCCGCCGGCGGAGAGCGAAAGCCCGGCATCGAGCGCATCCGCGACGCGGTCGGTGCGGACCAGCGCCAGGCCGTTCTGGCCTGCGGCCGAGCCCATGGTGCCAACCTGCTTGTCGCCGGCGAGGATGGTTGCGCCCGGCTCGGCCGCCAGATCGTCCAGGATGATCTTGACGGTGCGCGTGCGCGCGGTGCCGCGATGCTGCATCCGCGACACGACTTCCTGCCCGACATAGCAGCCCTTGTCGAAATCGACGCCGTTGAGGCGGTCCATGTTGGTCTCGTGCGGGAACGCATCGCCATAGCTGAAGTCGAGCCCGCCGCGCGGGATGCCGCTCGCTATGCGGTGCGCTTCATAGGCGGCGCTGTCGACGAGGTCGGCGCCGATGAGATCAGCAACCTTCGCCTTCAGATCCTCGGGCACGAGGAGACGGAAACCCATCGCGTCGTTGCGGGGATCGGCGAAGCAGAGGTCGGGCCTCATCGCCGGCTCGCCGTCCCAGGCCGCCAGCACGCCGAGCCCGTCGGAGAGGTTCTCGACCGCGACCTTTGCGCGCAGCTTGTAGAAGCGGAGCTTGTCGGTCAGCGCTTGCGCAAGTGCACGCGGCACATCGATCAGGAAGCCGCCGCCGTGGCCGGCGGGCGCCTCCGTGATCACGAAATCGACGATGATCTTGCCCTGCGGGGTCAGCAGCGCGCCGAACCGGCCCATGCCCGGCTTGAGGTCGGTCAGGTCTGATGTGACGAGGCCGTTGAGGAAGTTGCGGGCGTCCTCGCCCGTCACCTTGACCACGCCCCGATCGGGTAGAAATGCTGCTTTCATGCGGCTTTGTTCGGCCTTTTTCCAAGGTTCCTTTGGGAAACGGAGCTAACGGATATCCCCTGCGAAGTTAAGGCGCTAAACTGCGCCGAACAAGGCCCGGGCGGCGACTTGGATACGGGCGCGAGGAGCGATGAATCAGCGTTTTGACACCATTCTAAAATCCGGCACCGTGGTCAATCAGGATGGCGAGGGCGTCCGCGACATCGGCATCAGGAGTGGCCGCATCGCCGAGATCGGCGGCCTGAACTGCGATTCCGCCGACGAGGTGATCGACTGCAGGGGCCTGCACGTCTTGCCCGGGGTGATGGACACCCAAGTGCATTTCCGCGAGCCAGGCCCGACCCACAAGGAAGATCTCGAGACCGGATCGCGCAGCGCGGTGCTGGGCGGCGTCACGGCCGTGTTCGAGATGCCGAACACCGATCCGCTGACGGTGACGGAAGCGGCCTTCACCGACAAGGTGAAGCGCGCCCATCACCGCATGCATTGCGATTTCGCCTTCTTCATCGGCGGCACCCGGGAGAATGTGCAGGACCTGCCGGAACTCGAACGCGCGCCGGGCTGCGCCGGCGTCAAGGTGTTCATCGGCTCCTCCACCGGCACGCTGCTGGTCGAGGACGACGAGAGCCTGAGCCGCATCTTCAAGGTGATCCGCCGCCGCGCCGCCTTCCACGCCGAGGACGAATATCGCCTCAATGACCGCAAATCGCTCAGGGTCGAGGGCGATCCGCGCTCGCATCCGGTCTGGCGCGACGAGGTCGCCGCGCTGATGGCAACGCAGCGGCTGGTCAAGCTCGCGCGCGATACGGGCAAGCGCATCCACGTGCTGCATATCTCGACCAAGCAGGAGATCGATTTCCTGCGTGACCACAAGGATGTCGCTTCCTGCGAGGCGACGCCGCACCACCTCACCATGGCCGCGCCGGAATGCTACGAGCGGCTCGGCACCCACGCGCAGATGAATCCGCCGGTGCGCTCGGCCGATCATCGCGAGCGGATCTGGTACGGCATCGAGCAGGGCATCATCGACGTGCTCGGCTCCGACCATGCCCCGCACACGCTGGAAGAGAAGGCGAAGACCTATCCGGCCTCGCCCTCGGGCATGACCGGCGTGCAGACGCTGGTGCCCTTGATGCTCGATCACGTCAACGCCGGCCGGCTATCGTTGGCGCGCTTCGTCGATCTCACCAGCGCAGGCCCGGCGAGGCTCTTCAACATCGCCTGCAAGGGCCGTATCGCGGCCGGCTATGACGCCGATTTCACGATTGTCGATCTCAAGCGAAGCGAGACCATCACCAACGACTGGATCGCCTCGCGCGCCGGCTGGACGCCCTATGACGGGATGCGCGTCATCGGCTGGCCGGTCGGCACGTTCATCCGCGGCAAGCGGGTGATGTGGCAGGGCGAAGTGGTGACGCCGTCGCTGGGCGAGCCGGTGCGGTTTCTGGAGACGTTGAGGGCGTAGCCGCTGTCATCACCCGCCAACGGGGCGGCGCGTTGCGCCGACCCGTTGGCGGGTGATGACGGCCAATTACTGCCGCGCCAGCGCCAGCGAGAACTCACCGTTGCGCACGCGCGCCGGCAGCCCTTCGACGAACTTCGCCACCGCTTCCTCGCCATAGGTGCCGACCAGTTCAGCCAGCGCAGCGAACAGGCTCGCCTGCGCGAGGCAGTCGCCGTCGATGCCGTCATGGCGCGCTTCGGCCCAGGCCTCGTTCAGATAGGTGAGCGCGGCCTGCTTCTGCTCGTGGTCAGGCAGGGGATCGCGGGCAATCGAGAACGCTGGAATGCGCATGAAACTCACAGGCATGTCGGCGCGATTCACGGCGAATCACGTCATGCACAAAGCTGTAGCACGCAGATTGGGCACGCCTAGGCCACATCTTTAGGAAGGGTTAATGGCGGCGCCTAAGGTAAATCGATCGTCTATTCGCTCAGTCAGTTAGCATAGCGCGCGGTCAGGTCGCGCGAGATCTTCGAGCCCTCCTCGACGTAGCGGCGGATCGCCACGACGGCCGCCGGCGTGCAGGTGCGGTAGGTCTGCTGGAAACCGTTATACCCGCGGTTGAAGCCCGCGACCATGCGGGCGCGGCGGTCGCCGGAGGGGGTTTCGGCGTCGATCAGCGCCTGCATCTCGTTGCGCCATTTGGCGCCTTCGTTGCTGCCGCAGATGCCGCGCAGATAGTGCAGGGTGCCGAGGATTTCGGCGAGCCGCTGCAGGTCGCCGTCAAACGGAGCGGCGGCATCCTCCGCCCGGCCGGGCGAGAGATTGCACGCCGTGACGAAGACGAGGGCGGCCAGGAGATATTTCGACATGGCAGCGTCATATGCCCGTGGATTGTGCTGCAGGCAAGGCGCCGGAAGCCGCCCCATACGGCTTTAAATCAGCCGCCGGGCGGCCTGAAGCACCTCCTGCAGGCCGCCGGTGACCTTGAGATTGCCGATCGCCTCGGGCTCGAGCCATTTGAAATCGTCATGCTCGTCGTTCAGGTGGGGTTCCTGCGCCACCCATCGCGCCGCAAACGACATGATCAGATAATGCCCGCCACCGGTCGGCCCGGGCAGCACTTCGCGCCAGCCGGCCAGCGCCACAATCTCGATCTTGAGCCCGGTCTCCTCGTCGACCTCCCGGTGCAGCGCCGTATGCAGGGATTCGCCGAATTCGACCCGGCCGCCCGGCAGCGAATAGAAGCCCTTGCCTGGCGAGCGGGCGCGGCGAACCAGAAGCACCTTGCCGTCACGAAAAATCGCGCCGGAAACGGCAAGCTGGGGACGGGCAGGCTGGGCGGGGGAGGTCAAGAAGCGATCCAAAACCGAGGAAAACCGGCGCCGATCATGCCCGATTGGTGACGAAAGGTCTAACCGGAGGGTTCGTCATGCCCGGGCTCGACCCGGGCATCCACGCCTTCCTGCGCGGCTCCAGGACGTGGATGGCCGGGACAAGCCTGGCCATGACGGCAAAAGTGAATTTGCAACAGGCCCGGCTACTCGCTCGCCATGATTCGTTCGATGTCGGCCTCGGTGCCGCCATTGATGATGCCGCCGGCGAGGGCGACCAGCGGCTTGACCCAGATCGTGGCCTGCTCGGCCAGCTTGGCACGGGTCTTGTCCTGGCGGACCTTGCCCATCGCGGCGCTCACTGCGGTTAATATCGAGGTCATCGTGTTCGTGATGTTGTCGAATTCGGCGCGGGTCGTGGGATCGGCCGATTCGTAGGCTGCGATCGCGAGGTCGCGCGCCCTGAAGTTGGAGGCTGTAAAATGCTCGGCATAGGTCAGCGGGTGCCAGCTCATGAAATCCTCGGCACATTCCGGCATATCCGGAATCATCTCGAGCAGCATGATGGCTTCGTTGAAGTGATTGAGGTAATCGGTGGCAAGCCCGGTGCGCGGATTGATGTTGGCGGCGCGCAACGCTGCCGCCCGAGCCTCGTCCGGGCCCGCCGGTCGCGGTGTCGGGCGATCGGATTCCGCTGCTGGTGAGCCCATCGATGCCATCCCGCCCAGAGCATTTTCGGTTCTGATTGAATCAGAACCGAAGCTCTGGATTCTTGTTTCGACGCGTTTTCTTCACGCGAACCGGTATCCACTTCGCTCGAAAACGCTCTAGTGTTTGACAGGGGCGGTTAAAAGGTCCTGAACGAGTACCTATTTTTCCCGGATTATGTGCGGACGCTTCGTCATCACCTCACCGCCGGAGGCAATCAGGCTGCTCTTTGGCTACCTTGAGCAGCCCAACTTCCCGCCGCGGCACAATATTGCGCCGACCCAACCCGTTCCCGTGGTGATCTTGGAGAACGGCGGACGGCATTTTCGGCTGATGCGCTGGGGCCTGGTGCCCGCCTGGGTCAAGGATCCCCGCCAACACGGCCTATTGTTCAACGCCCGCTCGGAGACGGTGCTGCAAAAGCCCGCCTTCAAGAACGCGATTCGGCGCCGCCGCTCGCTGATCCCGGCCGACGGCTATTATGAATGGCACGACGAGGGCGGTCGCAAGCGGCCCTATTTCATCTATCGCCGCGACCAGCAGCCGGTCGGCTTCGCCGCGCTGGCGGAGACCTGGATGGGCCCGAATGGCGAGGAGGTCGATACGGTCGCGATCATCACCGCGCCGGCTAGCGCCGATCTGGCGGGATTGCATCACCGCGTCCCCGTGACGATTTCGCCCGACGCCTTCGAGTGCTGGCTCGATTGCCGCAATGACGAGGTCTCGCTGGCGATGCCGCTCTTGAAGGGCCCGGCGGTCGGCGAATTCGCCTGGCATGAGGTTTCGACGCGGGTCAACCACGCCGCCAATGACGATGCGCAATTGCTGCTGCCGATCACGGACGAGGAGCGCGCCGCCGAGCCGCAAAAGCCGAAGCGGCCGGCACCACGCAAGGCGCCGCCGACGGTGGAAGACGACGGGCAGGGATCGTTGTTTTGATGTCGTAGGGTGGGTAAAGCGCAGCGTGCCCACCATTCCGAGCGGGGTGCTTGATGGTGGGCACGCTGCGCTTTGCCCACCCTACGCCTCACCCAAAAACATTCAGCGCGGCGTATTGCACGAGCATGATGGTCTTGGCGTCGACGATGCGGCCGTCTTTGATCATCGTGAGCGCTTCATCGATCGACAGCTCGAGTACCTCGATGTCCTCGCCCTCATGGGCAAGGCCGCCGCCGTCGCCGACCCGCATCGAGGAATCATATTCGGCGACGAAGAAATGCAGTTTCTCCGTCACTGAGCCCGGGCTCATGAAGGCTTCGAACACTTTCTCGACGTGATGAAGCCGGTAGCCGGTCTCCTCTTCCGCCTCGGCGCGGATGCGGTTCTCCGGGGTCTCGTCGTCCAGCATGCCCGCGGCCGCCTCGATCATGAAATCATCGTGGCCGTTGAGGAAGGGCGGCAGGCGGAATTGCCGCACCAGCACCACACTGCGCGCGGCGAGATTGTAGGGCAGCAGCGTCGCGGCATTGCCGCGGTCGAACACCTCGCGGCTCAGCGTCTGCCACGCACCGTCGCCGCGGCGGTAGTCGACGGTCACCGACTTCAGCACATAGTACTCGTCGGAAAGGACGCGCTCGTCCTTGATGCGGACGCGGTCGGAGATGCTCATGGCGGCGTGCGCCCGTCGATCCATCTGGAGAAGACGAGAAGCTGCTGCTCCTCGTAGCCGATCGACTGATAGAACGCGCCGACTTTGGCGTTCTCCCGCCGCACCAGCAATTGCAGTTTTGCAATGCCGGCCGCCCGGAGCCAGTCCTCCGCTGCGCGCATGATCACGCGGCCGAAGCCTGCTCCCTGCCGGTCAGGATCGACCGCGACGTAATAGACCCAGCCGCGATGACCCTCATGGCCGACCATGGCGGATGCGACGATCACTCCATTGTCGCGGCCGACCAGGATGTCCGAATTCGGTCCGCGTCGCGCCAGCGCGATGTCGGCGACCGGATCGTTCCACGGCCGCGTCAGGCCGCAGCGTTGCCAGAGTGCGACGACGTCAGTGACGTCGCTGTCGGACATCGGCGCGATGGCGAGCGCGGCGACGGGGGTTGGCGGTGCGACGTTCACAGCACTTTGCCCGGATTCATGATGCCGAGCGGATCGAGCATCGCCTTGATGCTGCGCATCAGCTCGATCGCGACCTTGTCCTTGACGTCGGGCAGTTCGTCGCGCTTGAGCACGCCGATGCCGTGCTCGGCCGAGATCGAGCCGCCCATCCGCAGCACGATGTCGAACACGACAGCGTTGACCTCATGCCAGCGGCTGAGGAAGTCCGCGCTGTCGGCGCCGATCGGCTGGCTGACATTGTAGTGGATGTTGCCGTCGCCGAGATGGCCGAACGGCACCGGCCGCGCGCCGGGGATCAGCTTGACCACCGCCGCATTGGCCTCCTCGATAAAGGCCGGGACCGCGGCGACCGGCACCGAGATATCGTGCTTGATCGAGCCTCCTTCCGGCTTCTGCGCCGCCGACATCTCGTCGCGCAATTTCCAGAACCCCTGGCGCTGGCTCAAATTCGCCGCGATCACGGCGTCGTCGACGATGCCATCTTCCATGCCCTCGGCGAGGATGACTTCCAGCGTATCGCGCGCATCGTCGCGCGGCGAGGAAAGCTCCATCAGCACATACCAGGGGTGCTTGCTCGTAAGCGGATCGCGGATGTCGATGCCGTGGCGGATCGAGAAATCCACCGCGATGTCGGCGAGCAGCTCGAAGCTGGTGAGGCTGCCGGCGGCTTCGGTTTGCGAGATCGACAGCAACTTCAAGGCATCCGCCGGCGATTTCAGCCCGACAAAGGCGGTCTCGATTGCGCGCGGCTTCGGAAACAGTTTCAGCGTCGCCGCGGTGATGATGCCAAGCGTGCCCTCCGCGCCGATGAAGAGATTGCGCAAGTCGTAGCCGGTATTGTCCTTTTTCAGTTTCGACAGCGCGTTGAGCACGCGCCCGTCGGCAAGCACCACTTCGAGCCCCAGCGCCATCTCGCGCGCCACGCCATACGCCAATGCAGCGGTGCCGCCGGCATTGGTCGAGAGGTTGCCGCCGATGGTGCAGCTTCCCTCGGCGCCGAGCGAGAGCGGAAACAGCCGGTCGACGTCGCTCGCGCGCTGCTGCGCCACCTGCAGCACCACGCCGGCTTCGCAGGTCATGGTGTTGGAGGCGGTATCGATCTCGCGGATCTTGTCCATCCGTCTGAGTGAGATCACCACCTCGCCATGATGCGGCGTCTGCCCGCCGACCAGGCCGGTATTGCCGCCCTGTGGCACCAGCGCGATGCGATGCGCCGACGCAAGCCTGCAGATCGCGGCGACTTCCGCGGTCGAGCCTGGGCGCAGCACCAGCGGCGAGCGTCCCTGGAACAGGTTGCGCTCCTCGACGAGGTAGGGCGCGATGTCGGTGGCGTCAGTCACCGCATATTTGTCGCCGACGATGGCGCGGAACTTGTCGATCAGTTCCAGCGGAAGCGGCGGCGCGGGCGGTTCTGCGATGTTCATCCCGGTCTCTTTCACTCCGGCCGCTCCTCATTCGCGGCCCACGGCTGCGCGGCGCAGCCGGTCGTTGATGGCTTCGCCCAGACCTTCACCCGGAATGGGCATCACCGCGATCGCACGCGCGGCCCAGGTGTCGAGCGCGCGGAGATAGCCGAACAGATTGGCGGCGGCCTCGGCAAGATCGCCGCCAGGGGACAGATTCATCACGGCGGCCGCCGAATCAACCCCCGATATGCTCAAGGGCCCAAACGCCAGAAGCGCCTCTCCGGGCTCGATCCTGTCAGCATTGAGTCGCACGCGCGTGTGCGGGGCGTAGTGGGAGGCAAGCATGCCCGGCGCGAGCGGCCTGCCGCCGTCGCCCGGCGCGAGCGGCTGGCCGTTGTCGCTTTCGGCGTCCGCCGGAAGTTGGTCGAGCCTGTGGCCGAGCACGCGCTCGATCTCCGCGCGCGGCAGCCCGCCCGGCCGCAACAGCGTCGCGCGCTCGAAGCAGCCGACGATGGTGGATTCGACCCCGACCTCGACCGGGCCGCCATCGACGATCAGGTCGATGCGCCCCGAAAGGTCGCTTGCGACGTGCTCCGCCGTGGTCGGCGAGACATGGCCGGAGAGATTGGCGGAAGGCGCCACCACCGGCCGGCCGAGGGCGCGCAGGATGTCGCGGGCGATGGCGTGGGCGGGCACGCGCACCGCGACGGTATCGAGCCCCGCCGTGGCGAGCTCCGCTACCGGGCAACCTTCCGTTTTTGGCAGCACCAGCGTCAGCGGCCCCGGCCAGAATGCTTCCGCCAAAGCGGTCGCCACCGCATCGAATCGGGCAATCCGGCGCGCGGCGGCGAGATCGCCGACATGCGCGATCAGGGGATTGAAGGCCGGCCGCCCCTTGGCCTGGTAGAGGTGGGCGATCGCGGTCGCATTGGTGGCGTCGGCGCCGAGCCCGTAGACGGTCTCGGTCGGGAACGCCACCAGGCCGCCTCTCACGAGTACGCCGGCGGCCGCCGCGGTCGCGGCGGTTCCGGCCGGCAGGATCCGGGTTTTCAGGCTGGTTTCCACTGTGACTAGAATCCTCGAATGCGCTGCTTGCGGTCGCCCCAACCCGACGCTATAAGCCGCGTTCTCAGTCGGAGTGTGGCTCAGCCCGGTAGAGCACTGCGTTCGGGACGCAGGGGTCGCAGGTTCGAATCCTGCCACTCCGACCATGAAATTCCTATGCTTTTCGTCTTTTTTTCACGACAGGCAGCCAAGTCAACCCCGGAAATAACCCCAGATACGACGTTCTGCTTTGGTTTCGACGTGATTGCCGTGGCTGCGTCGCGCAAGAAGTCCGGATGAAGATGGCCGTAGGTATCGAGTAGGACTTCGACGGACATCCCGAGGAACCCGGCCGCCTTCCACGGGGACGCGGCCGGCCCCTTTGGCTGGCAGTGCCACACGAACCGGAGCCAGATTCGACACGGTGCTCTCTCACAACTTGTAAGAAGCGCGGATACCAGCATGGTCGGCCGGGAAATCCCTAATATCGTGCGTGACGAGAAGCATCGCGTTTACTCAACTCAGCTCAGTATGCGAACACCGGCCTGCACACTTCCGCTGTATCCTTCGAGATCTACAGCGACGTGCCAGCGGCCGGCGCTGGGCACTTGCAGGCGAAATGGAGACCGCGTCGCGCGCCCACCGAAGTAGCGATGCTGGCCACCTTGACGGTAGTTGGCAAAATTTGAGCTATCCATAATGAGGGATCGCGACACTACGATCCAGTAATCGAGGAAGAGGCAAATTGGCTGGGGCCAGCATTGCTGGTTTCCGAGGAGGCGGCGAAGCACATTGCTCGCATGAGTTTGCCTGTCGCTAAAGCCTCCGAGGTTTACGGGGTCAGCGAGGACTTGATGCGTATGAGGCTTAATGTGACGGGAGCATTGATCAGAGCCGCCAGACGTGCGACCGGCTGATTGCGAAATTACCCGCCGACCTTCAATTTAAGCTCCCCATGATCGACGCGCACCGCATATTTCGCAACGGCCAATGTTTCCGCCGTTTCCACCGGGCGCGGCTCCAGCCGGCCTTAGATGATACCCGGTTAGACAACGACCATCCTTAATCTCATGGGCGCTGCTTTCCTAACCCGCGCATCGTGGCCGGATCTCCCGGACGAGTTTGCCCGCCCCTGCTACTCTGCATGCGATCTTCTATCGATCAACTGCAACCACACCGTTATGAGCGACAGGATAAGGAACGCGATCGTTGATTTTCCTGCATTTTCGTCCGAGATTACTCGTGTTCATTGCATTCTGTTGAGATCGTTTCTGGTGCGAAACTGGTGCGGTAGACGTTGAACGTCTGGAGGACCATGGATTTACGCATGAAGACGAATGCGAACGTCGAGCTCGACGCCGGCAGTAAGACATTTGCCTCGGGCCTCCTGCCGGATTTGATCGCTGCGCTACGCCGCAGCCGTAAGGGCGATCTCGTCGCCGTGATCAGCAGCGATCCGAACATCGGCTCCGATCTCGAGGCATGGTGTCGCTTCACCCGCAACAGTTTGGTCGACACTGCGGTCGAAGACGGTCGCACGCGATGGGTGCTTCGGTACGGAGAGGCCCCCGAGAATGTAGGAGAAGATCGGCCTGTCGGCTCTCGACTATGGCTTTACACCAACTTCGATTGCAACCTCAGCTGCGACTATTGCTGCGTGCGCTCGTCACCCAAGGCTCCGCGGCGCGCGCTAGGCGTCCAGCGGGTGCGCAGGATCGCGATCGAGGCCAGGGAACTCGGCGTGAGCGAGATTTTTGTCACCGGCGGTGAGCCGTTCATGCTGCCGGATATTGGCGAGATCCTCACCGCATGTGCTGCGGCGGCGCCTACTACGGTCCTCACCAACGGCATGCTGTTTGCCGGAAGTCGGCTCGAAACGCTGCGCGCGTTGCCGCGCGAGCGCGTAACCTTGCAGATTAGCCTCGACAGCCCCACGCCGGAGCGCCACGAGAGCCATCGTGGAAATGGGACATGGGCGCGCGCGTGGCAGGGAATCGAGCGCGCCCGGGCGGAAGGATTCCGCGTGCGATTGGCGGCGACGCTGTCGACGGATGCGGAGGCCGAGGAGTTCCGCAGCTTCCTTGACGCCCATCACGTTAGCGAGGAGAACCGGGTGATCAGGCGGATTGCCCTGCGAGGTTCCGCCACGCAGGGCATCGCCTTGGCAAGGGCAGACTTGGTTCCCGAGGTGACGATTACGGCGGAAGGCGTCTTTTGGCATCCGGTCGGAGCCGAGGACAACGACCTGCTGGTCAGCCGCGAAATCTTTCCACTCGCTGAATCGTTCGCGGCTGTACGCCGTGCCTTCGATCTCGAATCTGAGCATCAGCGCCGGTTGGCAACGATCTTCAATTGCGCCTGAAGGCGCAGACTGCGCTTAGAGCTGTATCGGGTTTTGGGTCGGCCGCTAGGTCAAAGGCCGCGTTAAGAAGCCTTGTTGCGCGGAGGCTTCCCGCAACTCACCGTATGCTTCAAGCTGCGGCGCTATCCATTCGCGCAACCCTTCCGCTTCGAGCACAGGACGATGGGCCGGGTTGTCGAAGTTCATCCCGAACAGAGCTTTGGCAAACTGCTGCTCCAAGGCGGGGTCCAGATCCGACCGCGCCGTGAACATGCAGTGATTGTAGGGTGGCGAGGTCCAGATCTCGGTCAGCGCGCCTTCCGGTACGAGACGCTCGTTGCGCACAGCGTTCCAGAATGGGCTGCCAATTGCGCCGGCATCGGCGCGGCCGTCGAGGACCGCACGAACGACCTCGGACTCGCTCGTACCCGTGTCTCCGTGTTTCCCTACGTCGCTATTGAAGCGCAGGGTTCGGTAGTCTTTCACCTCAACCAGTCCCTCGCGCTGCAGAAAGTAAACCGGGAGGATTGCCGCGTGACCGCTGTCGCGGCTACCGAGCGCCAGGGTGCGGCTCTTGAGATCAGCGAGGGTAGCGACGGCCCCACCGGTGACCGCGACAATCTTGGTCATCCAGCCCACATCCGTATCGCGCATCGCGATCGGTCGGCAGCGATGCTCACTCCAGGCGTCGGCCTGGATAAAGGCGAGGTTCGTATTCCATCCGATGTCGATGCGCGGCAGCCGATCGCCGGGCGAGGCCAGGAGGGCAGCGACCTGCGCCTCGTAGCTCTGAAACAGCACCACTTCGACGGGGAGACCCGCTTCCTCCAGAAAGTAGCGCCGCATGCCCTCCCAGATACCAACCACCTTTGGATCATAAGCGACGGCGCCTACCCAGATCGTCTGGTTCATGATTGCATCTCGCTTCTCGGGCTCAATATTCAAAAGCGATCGATCGCGATCCGGGCGCTGCCAAGCGGCGCAGCGCTCTCGCGCTCAGAACAGCGGTATTCCCAAAACGGCTTTGCCGATGAACTCGCGCAGAACATCGCCGGTCGGCGCCATGACAGCGCCCGCATGGGCGTCGCGGAACAATCGCTCGATGGCCAGATGCCTGGAAAATGCAGCACCTCCGCACACCCGCATCGCTGCCGAGGTAACGGCGATGGCAACATCACCTGCCGCCGCCTTGCTCTCGAGCACGCGCAGCATGGTGGCGTCTCGGGGGCGCTCGAGATGATCGACGAGATCGTCGACGCGCGCCGCAAGCCCATCGGTGTCAATCTGCATCGTCGCAAGCTGTGCGCGAAGGGTCGGCAGACTTTCGCCGAGGGTCTGGCCCAAATGCTCGAAGCGAGCGCCATTGAGATGCGCCGCGGTCCCCGCCACCGCGGCGCGGCAAAGACCAAGCGCGACCGCCGACGCTCCAAGGTTGAATAGCGGAAGCACGACCTCCAGCATCGCCTTGAACCCTGCGCCATCGTCGGTCAGCTGGAAACCAGCTGCGACCTCGCAATCATCGAGGGTCATCGGCGCGGAAGCGTTGGCGCGCAACCCAAGTCCATCCCACGGGCCGGCGACCGACAGTCCGGGTGTGCTACTGGCGACAAGATAGAGGGTTGAATCCGTTGGACTCATGCCTTCAGGGGCGAGCGCCGAAACAACGTAGCTTTGCGCATGGCCGGCGCTGGTCACCCATGATTTCTTGGCCGTGAGGCGCGCGCTGTCAGCGTTTCGCTTCGCGCGCGAGACGGGCGCCCAGAAGTGGCTGCGTGATCCAGCTTCGCTGAATGCCAGGGTGGTCAGGTGTTTTCCGGCCGAAATGTCTTTGAGCGTCTGAGCGACCGTGGCACCCGGACGGGCCGCCGCAATCATTGCGGTAGCGCTCATGTGCATCAAGTAAACCATCGCGACGGACGCGTCCGCCTCTGCAAGCGTCGCGATGACGGCAGCCAGGGTCCGGGGTCCCAGGGCCGAGCCGCCTACCTCAGTAGGCAGCATGACTCCCAGCAATCCGGCCGGACCAAGCGCCGCGATTGCCTCGGACGAAAAGCGAGCTTCCTTGTCGTTTTGCCTGGCTGCCGGTGCGAGAATGCGATCGGCGATTTCTTTGGCATTCGAAACTGCGGTCTCGTGATTCATGACGATCCTCGACAGCTAGTGATTGGCTACCAAGTTCGAAAATATCGATCCGCTACCTTTGCGACCGATGCTACGCGACCCGCGCCATCGGATCAACATAGCTTCGGGTCCGGCAGGCCGTTGCCTACCAACAGCCAGTACAAAGCGTCGTCATTACGTCTTCAAAGCCGTCTTGTTACATCACCTGAAATCTATTTTTTTGTGACGTCGGCGAGACCTTGGCGGCGCTTGCCCGCTGCCGGGGAGAACGCTACCAATAACCGGCAACAGCGTGACAAGGTTTGTCTGGTGATGGCGATCAATGATGGCGGGGTTCCGCCCATCCTCGCGCAAAAACACTACGCGCAGCCGTCCGCATTCACGCCGGAAAATCTGCTGCGCGAAGCGCGCAGGCAAAAGGGGATTACGGACTCCAGCATTCCCGACGTCTGCGTGCTCGATCCTGATGGCGACATCGTGCGTAGCCTGCTCGCTCGTGGCGAAGCCCGGCTCGAACCGGCATGGGCCTGCTACCACACCCAGCTCTACACTTTTAGCCGCGGCGGGATTTGTTTTGGGATTGTCGGCTGCGCCGTCGGCGCCTCGTTCGCGGTGCTGATTGCGGAGGAAATGTTCGCATCGGGCTGCAAACTCCTGATCAGCGTCACCTCCTCTGGACAGATCGTGCCGGTACGCCCGCCGCCTTATTTCATCACCATCGAACGCGCGCTGCGCGACGAAGGTACCAGCTATCACTACATGGCGGCGTCCGACTATTCGCATGCTGATGCCGGATTGATCTCGGCGCTCAATGGCGCCTTCGACGAATTTTCCGTGCCGGTGCTCACCGGGGCGACCTGGACGACTGACGCACCGTTCCGGGAAACCCAGCCGGCGATCGACGGAATGCGCGAACGGAACCTGATGGCAGTCGAAATGGAAGCCGCTGCGCTTTACGCGTTCGCGCAAGTTCGACAAAGGTCCGTCGTGTGTTTTGCCCATGTGACAAATCAAATGGGACGTGTCGACGGCGATTTTGAAAAGGGCGAAGCGGACGGCAGCCATGACGCGCTTCAATTGATCGCGATCGCCGCCGCTCGCCTGCAGTCATGGCTGCGATGAGCAGCGCGGCGCTCGGGATCATTTGCAAGGCGCCGCAGCCTGGCCGCTCAAAGACGCGGCTTGCGACGGCCATTGGCGAGGTTGCAGCGTCAGAGTTATCCGCCTGCTTCGTGCGCGATGTCGCGGCAGCGATCGAGGCGGTACCCGAGGCGCTCGGCAGGCGCGGCTACGGCGTCTACGCCCCAGCGGGCGCCGAAGACATCATGCAGCAGTTGCTTCCGGCAGGGTTCGGACTGTTGCTGCAGGCTGGCGACGATCTAGGGCACGTATTGCTTGGCGCTACGCGCGCTCTCCTGCTTGCCGGACATGACTGCGTCGTGCTCGTCAATGGTGATAGCCCGACCCTGCCGCCGCGTTTGCTGACTCAGGCTGTGGAAACGCTGCGCCAACCCGGAGACCGGATGGTGCTTGGGCCAGCAAGCGACGGTGGCTACTATCTCATCGGCTTGAAGCATCCGCACAAGCACTTGTTTACGCAGATCGCATGGGGAACAGAGACGGTCGCTCGCAGTACATGCGAGCGCGCTGCCGAAATCGGGCTTGCCACGACGTTGCTTCCGGAATGGTACGACGTCGACGACATTGAAACGTTGCGTTGGCTGCAGGACGAACTGGCCGGCCATTCGAGCCGGTTTCGTGGTGGCGGCTTTGCCGCGGCGAGCC
The DNA here is from genome assembly GCF_055413685.1 of Bradyrhizobium sp. LeoA1Lang. Classification (NCBI taxonomy): domain Bacteria; kingdom Pseudomonadati; phylum Pseudomonadota; class Alphaproteobacteria; order Hyphomicrobiales; family Nitrobacteraceae; genus Bradyrhizobium; species Bradyrhizobium sp. LeoA1Lang. Next base: position 28,613 of record NZ_JBVAPG010000006.1, read on the forward strand.
GGGCCTTTATGAAGGCGGCGCCGCAGATAAGCCCGTGACGGCAATGCCAGGAGCTATCGCGGTCCAACTCGGTCGGCTGATGCGCTCCGCCAACAACTTGCCGCCGCTTCACCTGTTGGCCGGGATCGGCACCCTCCTGGGCGTTTCGACCCTGGTGACGCCCTTTGCCTTCGAAACCTATGGCGACAATGCCTTCATCGCTCTCACCATCGCCGCCGGTCTGCTGACGATCGTAGCGACACGCCTGGTCGAGCGCGCGCCACCTGATCGAGCGCTATGGCTTATCTTTGGGCTTGGGATTGCGCTGAGAGTCTATGCGCTGCTGTTCGATCCGCTTCTGTCCAGTGACATTTATCGCTATGTCTGGGATGGCAAGGTGCAGGCTGCGGGCATCAATCCCTATCGCTATATGCCAGCCGATGAGGCGCTGGCGTTTCTGCGCGACGGGAAGATCTTTCCTCACATCAACCGGGCTGATACGGCCGCATCCATCTATCCGCCCGTGGCGCAGTTCTTCTTCCTCATTGTTACCCGGTTCGGTGAAAGCGTGATTGTGATGCGCCTCGCGCTGCTGGGGTGCGAGGCAATCACCGTTACAATGATCATGCTCCTGCTGCGGCGTATGAATCGCCCGCTGACGCGCGTGGTCGCCTATCTCTGGCACCCGCTGCCCTTGTGGGAGATCGCCAATAGCGGCCATGTCGACGCGCTGATGGTTGCACTGATGCTGCTGGGCCTGTGGATTGCCCTGACTGGTCACGCTCTCCGCGGAGCCGTGTTGATCGCGTTTTCGATGCTGGTGAAACCATATGTCGCGCCCGCGCTGGCCGGGATCTGGCGACCGTGGAATCTCAAAATGCCGCTCGTCGTGATCGCTACCGTCGCGCTTTGTTATCTTCCCTATCTGTCGGTCGGCTGGGGAGTTCTCGGATTCCTGACCAAAGGCTATCTGACGGAAGAGGGCATCAGTGCCGGCAACGATCTCTGGCTGTTGTCGCTTTGGCGCCTGGTGTTTGGTGAGCATCAAGGTGACGTTGTCGCCTACGTCGTCCTGGCCGCGCTGGTTCTGGTGTTCAAGGGGCTCTCCGTGGCCCGCAGCTCTGATCGCACGGTCGCCTCGCGTCTCGCCGACATCAACATGCTGTTACTCATCACCCTCCTGTTGTTGTCGCCTAACTATCCCTGGTATTTTCTCATCGTCGCGCCGTTCGCCGCCCTGTGCGGCTCCGCGCCAACATGGGTCGTGTCGATTGGCGCGCTGTTATTGTCCGAGCAGCTCGACTGGGATTTCTACATTCCAAGAATGGTGACCAAGTCGATTCTGTTCGGAGGTCTCTTGCTGGCTTTGGCTCTTACTGCCTTACGGACCCACATGCAGCGGATTGCACAGGAAGGGTTATCGCGATGAGCCTCTCCGGCGAAGGGACGGGGGCAGGTACGCAAGCGCCGTTCGACCCGCGCCGCTATCACGAGTCGGTCACGGCGGAGCGTACCGAGATCGGCCAGCGCCCGCCGGTCTGCCTCTATCTGGAAGTAACCAACCGCTGCAATCTGCTGTGCACCACGTGTCCACGCACCTACGAGGAACTCGAGCCGCCGGCCGACATGAACTGGGATCTGTTCACGTCGATTGTAGATCAGGTACCACTCTCGCGCGCGCCGTTCTGCACGGCGTCGGCGAGCCGATGCTGGTCCCGAACCTGCCCCGGATGGTCAGATACCTGAAGGAGCGCGGCGCTTACGTCCTGTTCAACACCAATGGAACGGTCCTCAGTGAGCGCAATGGCCGTGCGCTGATCGACGCCGAGCTTGATGAGCTGCGTGTATCGCTCGACGCGTCAAACCGCGAGAGCTTCAAGGCGATCCGTGGCAGGGATTATTTCGGCCGCATCATCCGCAACGTGCGCGCGTTTCGCGAGCTGCAGGAAAGAGAGGGGCACACCAGACCGCAGGTTTCCCTGTGGCTCACAGGCCTGAAGGAGACTGTTGAGGAACTCCCGGCATTTGTGAAAGTTGCAGCCGAGATCGGTGTCAAGGAAGTCTATCTGCAACGGCTTGTGTTCTTCACTGAAGCGGCCATCGGCAAGGCGCGTCCGGATCAGGCCCTGTTCGAGCGCCTGACCCAGGAGGAAGCAGTCTATCTGAAGCAGGCCGAGGAGCTGGCGCGTTCCCTCGGCATAACCTTCAACGCATCGGGCGCGGCGAGCGAGCCGGGGCTAAGTTTGAAGGGCAGCGGCAACGGTTCGCCTTGGTCGCCGTGCCGGCGGCCGTGGTCGTTGATGTATTTCACGGCCAACGGCCGGGCCTTGCCCTGCTGCATCGCGCCGTTTTCGCAGCATGGCTACGACAACTATACGCTCGGCCATGCGAGGCGGCAGTCCCTCCGGGAGATCTGGAACGGGCCTGCGTATCGCGACTTTCGTACGGCGCTCCTTTCAGACAAGCCGCCGAAAAGCTGTGCCAATTGCGGCCTGCGCTGGAGCCTGTGAGCGAGGTGACCAATGAGATCGGCGCACGGCGTCACCCGGTCGTCTCGGCGGTCATTCCGTGCCTCGACGAGGAAACGGCGATTGGCCAGGTCGTGACCGCGGTGCTGGCGCAGAATGTAAGCGAGGTTGTCGTTGTCGACGGCGGCTCACAGGACCGTACGACTGAACGAGCGGAAGCCGCGGGAGCTCGCGTGATTGTCGAGCCCCGGCGCGGCTACGGCCGCGCGATCCAGGCGGGCATCGCCGAAGCGCGCGAAGATGCCGACGTTGTGGTCTTCCTCGATGGCGATGGCAGCGATCCTGCTGAATTCATTCCCGATCTGGTATCGCCGATTGTCGCCGGGCAAGCCGTCTTCGTTCTCGGCTCGCGCGTTCGCGGTTCGCGCGAGCCTGGGAGCCTGGCCCCACAGCAACTCTTCGCGGCCTATGTCGGCAGGATACTCCTGCGCCTCGTCTATGGCGCGAGCTTTACCGACCTGTCGCCGTTTCGCGCCATCCGTCGGGACGAACTCATGCATCTCGGCATGAAGGAAGAGACATATGGCTGGAACCTGGAAATGCTGATGCGCGTCGCGGCCGCCCGCCTGCCGGCGCTGGAAATCGCCGTCGGGCAGCGGCGCCGGATCGGCGGCGTATCGAAGGTCTCCGGCAATCTCATCGCCGGCATTAAGGCGGCCTGGTCCATTTCGACGACGTTTGTTCGCCTCGCGCTCGAGCTGCGAACGCCTCGTGAACGATGATTGCTGGGAGCGGTTGTCAGCGCGTGCCAGCGCGATCCTCGCAGGCAATGATATCCCGCGGAGATTTTCGACCCACCGGCTCCGGTGGCGAAAACACTGCCAGGTATCCGCCATCGCCTGCGAGCTGATATCTTGCGATCTCGCGATAGCCGACGGCGGAAAGTTCGCAGCGCAGGAGTTCGATCGGCGTGCCGTGTTCCGATGTCGGAAGCTCGAGGTCGACAATGCCGACCCGCGCGCCTGGCTTCAGGGCGGGCGCGAGATTGTAGAGGAAGGCATAGGGCTGGCTTATCTCGTGATACATGTGCACGAGGATGGCGGCATCCAGTGAGGAAGCGGGCAGGCGAGGGTCGTGTGCTTCGCCCAGCGCGAATATGACGTTTGTCAGCTTCAAGCGTTGCGTTCGCTTGGCGAGCGCGATGAGGTAATCCCGCCTCACGTCCTGGGCGATCACCGAGCCGACGCGGCGCGACAGCCGGACCGTGTGGTAGCCGCTGCCTGCACCAATGTCGCCGACGGTCATGCCTGGCTTCAGTTCTAGAAGACGGGCGATCTCGCCGGCCTCATCCCTGGCGTCGCGGCGCTCCTCGGAGGCGCGGCTCGGGCCGACGATCTGCGCAACCGGGCGCCGCGGAGAGGGGAATTCCTTTGCCGGGACTCCTGGCGGCGCCAGATAACTGATGTCAGCAGCATGTGCGCAAGTTGCGCCCAGCGCCACAACTAGCGTCGCTGCGCGGCTCAAAGCCATCATCTGCTCGTCTCTCACACAAATCGGTGAAGGCTAGCTCGCGATGTTGAAGAACCAGCCGAGAAGTCCCTTCCTGTCGCGCACGGCGGGCACGTTGCGGCGCAGCCACGCATCGAAGCCGAGACTGCGGCCGGCGCCCTCGATCACAAACAGGAACATCAGCAAGGCCAGGAACATGTACGTCCACGGCCACTCGGCCGGATTGCCATAGAGACCGAGCCACAGTTGCAGCACATAGGCGATGGCCAGCACGCCAACCAACCGCACGGCAAGCCCAAGCATCATCGATGCGGCGAACACCAGCTCGGCAAGAAAGACAATTGGTCCGAAGATCGTCATGTTGGGCAACACGACATCCTTCATGAACGTGCGGTGAAACTCGAAGGCCGCGTGGGTCGTTTCCTGTTCGGTCCAGTATTGCAGGCCGTCGGACACGGGCAGCGGCAGTTTCCACAACATCCCCTGGAACCACATGCAGCCGATCAGGACTCGGACCAGCCAGATTCCCAAGTGTCGGCCGGTGCGTTGCTCCGAATCCTCTCGCCAATTCTGGAAGGCCACTGCAATGCCGGCGAGCAGCAGGACCCAGAACAGCGCCAGGACTAAGTAGCGCCAGTTTCCCAGACGGAGATAATCACCCGTATTCGCGGTCAGGAATTGCCACGCATTGGTGAAGGGATTGTTGGACATAAGCGGGTGCTCCAGAGATTTGGATAGCGACTCTGCGTAAGGCGCACCACCGCGCGAACGATCGAGAGGTGCGCCTACCTGGGCTACTACGCAGCAGAACATGCAATCATTACGCTGCATTGAACGCTTCGACAGCGCGCCAACCCGCTGTTGCGAACGACCGGATCGAGAACCGGGACGACTGATCTGTGAAACACACAATCAGTGGCTCGAACGAACCTCTCCGATGTTCATTGCGCGCTGATCCAGTTTTCTGATCCCGTCAGCTTAACCGACACATCCGAAAACGAAAGCTGCAATGGCTTTCCGTCGGACGTCCCGCGGTGATCTGTTGAGATCAGGAGTGGGCCGGCCTTCTTGTAGCCCGCCCACGTCGCGATCACCAGTTTGGGCGGCTTGTTTCCGCCGCGGTGGTAGGCGATCTCCTTTATCTGCTTGTCCGGGCCAACGTACAGATCCCAGGTGTCGCCGCGGTCGTAGCCACCCTCCGAAGGATATTTCACCACGAGCCGTTCAGCGGAAGCGTCACCCAGCGGCAGTTTCTGCGTGCCCTCATCGGTCACGGTGGGGCCGTCCCATACGACGTGGAAAGGGAGGATCAACCAATATTGATCATTCATGAATGCCGGATCGATTTCGTTCTTTACGGCGTCGCTTTGGCCGCTGAGTTGCGAGCGCTGATAGGTAACCTTGACCGGGTTGCCTTCCTTGTCTTTCCCCTCGTAGGAGACCGTGTCGGTCTTCGGGCTCCACTCCCATCTGCGAGTCAGTTTGACACCGGGCAATTCGGCGTTCCAAGTGTAGCGGATTGCCTCGATTTGCCCAAACGAATCAACGCCGTAGGTCTTTGCCATTTGTTCGGCAATCGGTGGGAGCTGTTGCGCCCGGGAAGTCGCAGGGAGGATCAACAGCATGCTGAAGGCAAAAAGGCGGATCACATCGAGTCGGCTCATTTCTCTGCGGGCCTGAGTACTGCTCATGTTGAGCTCCTTAGGTTTGGGTGCAGTCGCGTTGAACGAGCTGAGGCCGCCCAGAATACCGGAAATTGTGGGTTATGTACTGTTAGATGTCGTAGCTCTGCCAGCGGCGGCCGCAATTGCAGCCTTTCGATTCTCGCACGACTTCGAGCACTGCATGGCGAAGCTGCCAAGGCCTTCCTTAATGGCGGCTCGAAGCCGGGAAGGTGACGCCTGCGAGGTTAATCCTCAAAACTCGGTGGCACGAGCTCTGCCGCGCGATGACAGGCGATGTAGTGATTTGTTCCGATTGATTCAGGCAGCGGCAAGCTCTTGCGGCATTGGTCGATGGCCGATGGACAGCGCTGCGCAAACCGGCAGCCTGGCGGCGGGTCGACCGGGCTCGGCGGATCTCCCTTGACCAGGTAGTGCTGCTTCAGCGTGTCCCGGGTCGGGCCGGGCGGGGCGGCGGCGGCAATGAGCGACCATGTGTAGGGGTGACGCGGCTCGGCAAAGATGGTTGCGGCAGGCGCTTGTTCGACGATCTTGCCGAGATACATCACCGCGATCTCATCGCAGAATTGCTGGATCACGCCGAGATCGTGCGAAATGAAGATATAGGTCAGCTGTCGCTCGCGCTGCAGTCGCTTCAGCAAGTTTAGAATCTGGGCCTGGATGGCGACGTCGAGGGCGGAGACGGCTTCATCGCAGACGATCAGGTCGGGTTCTGGTGCCAGCGCCCGGGCAATGCAAAGCCGCTGGCGCTGGCCGCCGGAGAATTGGTGGGGGAAGAGATTGGCCGCGTCCGACGGAAGTCCGACCTCGCCAAGCAGCCGGCGCACCCGGTCGTCGCGTTCGCCGGCGGCGCCGATTCCCAACAGATCGAGCGGCTCGCGGATTTGATCGCCGGCGCGTCGTCTCGGATTGAGCGCGGAGAACGGATCCTGGAACACGATCTGCAAATGCTTGCGCACCTTGCGCAGGCCGTTGCCCGTCAAGTCCAGGATATTTCGGTCACCGAATACGATCTGGCCGGAGGTCGCGGGAACGAGCCTCATGATCGCTTGCGCCGTCGTGGACTTTCCGGAGCCGCTCTCGCCGACAATGCCGAAGCTGGTGCCGCGCCTGACGCGGAAGCTGACGCCGTCGACGGCATGCACGAAGGAGGGGGCTTGCAGGGGCCGCTTCCTGCCAGCCTCGAAGTGAACGACGAGATCGTTCACATTGAGGACAAACTCCGACGAAGCGGGTGGCGCGGCAGCCTGGAGCGCAGTCATGCGGCCAGCTCCGATTTTCGCCAGCAGGACACCGCATGGTCGTCTGCGATCGGCTCCAGTGCGGGCTGGAGACGCGACCTGCAAAGCTCGCTCGCGTCCCGGCATCTTGCCAAGAAGGCGCAGTCCGGCCCGCGCGCGCCCAGCGGCGGCACCATCCCTGGAATTTCGGCGAGGTCCGACCATGCCTGCGGCGATCGCCATCCCAGTTTGAGGTGCGGCACGCAGCCTAATAGACCCCTGGTGTAGGGATGGCATGGATGGCGTACCACACTGTCGGCGTCGCCGGATTCGATGCAGCGCCCCGCATAGAGCACCGAGACCTTGTCGGCGAGTTCTGCAACCGCACCGAGATCGTGGGTGATGAGGACAATCGCCGTCTTGGTTTCCTGCTGCAGATCGGCCAGCAAGTTGAAGATTTGCGCCTGCACCGTGACGTCCAGCGCCGTGGTGGGCTCATCGGCGATCAGCAGCTTCGGCCGGCCGGCGAGCGCCATCGCGATCATCACGCGCTGGCGCATGCCGCCTGAGAGCTGGTGCGGATAGGCCTTCACCCGCTGCTCGGGAGCAGGAATCTGCACGGCGCGAAGCAGGGTGATTACCTGTTCTTCGGCTTCGGCCGAGCCTGCTCGGCGGTGCCAGCGCAATACTTCGGCGATCTGATCGCCGACCGTGAACAGCGGATTGAGCGCGGTCATCGGCTCCTGGAAAATCATCGAGATGCCGTTGCCGCGCAGGCTGCGCATCCGCTTGGGCGATGCCGACAGGATGTCCTCGTCCTCCAGCAAAATCCGGCCGCCGGTGACAACGAAATCCTCCGGCAGCAGCCGCATGATGGCCAGTGCGGTCATGCTCTTGCCGCAGCCGGATTCGCCAACGAGCGCCATTGTCCGCCCGGCCTCGACCGAGAACGAGAGGTTTTCGAGCACCGGCACCACTTCACCCGTGCTGCCGCGCATGCCGACGCTGAGATTTTCCACCTTCAGCAGCGCGCTCATCACATCCTCCGGCGCAGGCGTGGGTTGATGGCGTCGTTCACGCCGTCGCCGACCAGGCTGATCGACAGCACCGCTAGGAAAATCGCGGTGCCGGGAAAGATCACCGCCCACCAGGCGTCGAGCACATAGTTGCGGTTCTGGCCGAGCATCAACCCCCAGCTCATGGTGTTGGGATCGCCAAGGCCCAGAAAGCTCAGGCCTCCCTCGAACAGGATGGCGACGCCGATGGCGAGGGTCGCCGAGACGATGATGGGAGGCAGGGCATTCGGCAGCAGCACACGCAGCATCAGATATGCATCGCCCGCGCCGGCCGCGCGCGAGGCCTTGACGAAATCCAGGTTGCGCAACCGCATAAACTCGGCGCGGGTGAGGCGAGCCGCCGAGGTCCAACTGACCGCGCCGATGGCGAGCGTAATGGTCGTGAGCTTCTGGCCGAACAGAGTGACGAGCACCATCGCAAACAAGAGTGGCGGCAGGATCTGGAAGAACTCGGTGATCTTCACCAGCGCGGTATCGATCGCGCCGCCGAAAAAGCCTGCCAATGCGCCCACCGTCAGACCAATTGCGATCGTGATCAACGCGGCCACCGCGCCGACGGCAAGGCTTGCGCGTCCGCCGTAGATTAAGCCGGCCAGCACGTCCCGACCGAGATAGTCGGTGCCGAGCCATGCGTCGGCGGACGGCGGCGTGAAAGGACCGCCGACGAGATCGAGCGGGTCAACCGGATAGAGCATCGGGCCGACCGCCGTCCCCAGCACGATCAGCATGAGGAGGCACGCGCCGCACACGCCCGAGGGGCTGCGTAGGAACTGCCGGAACGCCACGCGTCCGGGCGATGCCGCGCGTCGTGCCGGCTGGCCGGAGGATTCGACAGTGAGAGGCGTCGACGTCTCAAGCGTCGTCATGATTGTCCCGTTCGAATGCGCGGATCGATGAGGCGGTAGACGAGGTCAGTGATAATGTTGGCGACCATTACCATCACCGCCGAGAAGAAAAGCACCGCCATCAGTGTTGGATAGTCGCGCCGCAGGATGGAATCGAACACCAGGCGCCCCATGCCCGGCCAGCTGAACACAGTTTCCACCAGGACTGCGCCCGCGAATAGATTGCCGAACTGGTGTCCGACGACGGTCACGATTGGAATGAGCGTGTTCCGCAACGCGTGCTTTCCGACCACAATCCATTCGGGCAGGCCCTTGGCGCGTGCGGTGCGGACATAGTCCGCGGACAGAGCGTCGATCATGTTGACCCGCGCGAGCCGGCTGTACTGCGCAATGAACACCAGCGCAAGCGTCAGCGACGGTAATACCAGATGGCGCATGACGTCGATGGCATGAGCAAGTCCGTGCCGGGGATGCACGACGTCGTTCATGCCCGCGACGGGAAGCACCGGCCAGATCGATCCGAACAGCAGTAGCAGCATCAAGCCGGTCCAGAAGATCGGCGCGGCATAGCCGGCCAGCGAGAACAGCGTGACGGCATGACTGACGATGCCGTTCGGGCGGCGAGCGCTGATCACGCCGAGCAGGGTGCCGATGAGGACCGCCAGGACCAGCGCGCAGAGCGCGAGATAGAGCGTCGCCGGCAGCCGTTGCGCGATCAGCTCCAGCACCGGCTGGTTGAAGTAGTAGGAGTAGCCGAAATCGCCGGTCGCCACCTTGCCGAGATAGGTGGCGAGCTGCTCCGGCAGGCTATGGTCGAGGCCGTATTTGGCGCGCAGCGCGGCCACGACTTCGGCCGATGCGCCACCCATCTCTCCCGCGATGACCTGCACTGGGTCACCCGGGGCCAGATGGATCAGGCAGAAGTTGAGCACCAGCACCGCAAGCAGCAGCGCCAGGGCGTTCACGATCTGCCGGAGGAAATGGGTGACGAAGGCCATGAGCTCGGTCTTATCGCAAGGATCTTAGGTCACAGGTTTCAGGTCTTGGGCGGCGTTTCCCAATGCACCTCGTCCAGCGGAGACATCATCCCCCAGATCGAGGTCGGCAGCCCGCCCAGGCCCTTGCTGAACGCATTGTAATAGGGCGTGGCGTTGATGAAGTAGATCGGTACGTCCTTCACCACGATCTTCTGGAATTCCGAGTAGAGCGCTTTCCGCTTTTCCGGAGAGGTTTCCACGGCGGCCGCCTGCAGCAATTCATCGACCTTCGGGTTGCTGTATTGCTGCGTGTTGGACCAGATGATGCCCTTGCGGATGTTCGAGCTCAGATAGGTCCTGTTGACGCCGATCACGGGGTCGCCCCAGTTGAACACGGTGTCCATGGTCAGGTCGAAGTCGTAGTTCGACACGCGCTGGGCCCAGGTCGGGAAATCCGGCGCCGCCCTGACCTCCAGGTTGATGCCGACACGCTTCAGCTGCGAACGAAGATATTCGGCGACATTGCGCTGCTGCTCGTCCGCGCCCGGAATATAGTCGATCGTGAGCCCGAAGCGCGAGCCATCGGCGCCCTTCGGATATCCGGCCGCGTCGAGCAGCTCGGCGGCCTTGGCGTAATCGACCTTGTAGCTGTCGACGGCCTTCTCTTCGAGCGGAGATCCCGGTGCGATCGGTCCGGTTGCGGGGGCGGCTTTGCCGCTCATCAGCTTGCCGACGATGAAATCGCGGTTTGCCGCATAGGCGATCGCTTGGCGGACGCGCACGTCGTCGAGCGGCTTCTTCTTGGTGTTGAAGGCCAGCCAGTTGAGCGGTCCGACTCCGGCAAAGCCCTTGTCGGTCACGACGATGTTGGAGGCTTTTTGCAGACGGTCGATGTCGCGGACGCCGGCGACGAATGGCAGAATGTTGACGTCGCCCCGTTCCATCGACACCAGTGCGGCGTTTGGGTCGGAGACGATGCGGACCACGATCTTGTCCAGCTTGGGCCGACCCGGCATGAAGAACTTGTCGAACTTCTCCAGCGTGTAGTACTCGCCCTGCTTGTATTCCGTCAGCTTGAACGGTCCGGAGCCGATCGGCTTGAGGTTGGCGGGGTGGGCCTTCAAGTCCTGACCGTCGCCATAGACGTGCTTCGGAAGGATCGGCATCAAGGCCGGCGACATCGCCAGCAGTAGCGACGGGCTGGGATGCGACAGTCGGATCACCGCCGTGGATGGATCCGGCGTATCGACCTTTTCAACCGCCGCCAGCATCGTCTGGAACGGGTGGTTGGCCTTGATCGCCATGATCGAGAATGCGACGTCCTCGGACGTCACCGGCTGACCGTCATGGAATACAGCGTTCTTGACCAGGTGGAGCGTCACCGACAGGCCGTCCGGCGCGACGTCCCAGGATTGGGCGAGATAAGGCTGCGGATTCCAGTTGTCGTCGTAACGCAACGGGCTAGCGAAGATCTGCGAGCTCGGCATGGCCGTGGCGAGGCCGGATTGCACCGCGCCGTTGAAGTGCCGGGGAACTTGCGTGGTCGCGATCACCGCCGCGTTGCTGCTGGCCGTCTGCGCGATCGAGCGGTGAGAGGTGGTGCAGATCGCAAATAGTCCTATCGCTCCAAGCAAAAGATATCTTCTGATCGACATGGCTAAATCCGCTTTCATGGTTGACTATTCGAGAGCTGGCACCTCTGCGGTGCTATGAGAAACATGCTTGCCTCGCTGCTCATGAGACGAACGAGCGCGCGAGCGCACCATCGAGAATGGCCTCGAGATCGGCGTCGGAGGGCAGGTCGGACGTTCCTATTCCGACAAGCGCGATCGGTGCCGGGTCGAGATCTTCGCTGGTTGCGGGTAACAATGACCAGTCGCTCGAGACCATCTGAAATACCAGCGGCGCGACCTCGCCCGAGACGCGGCACGCGCCTTTGAGGCGCAATAGCTGCGGCGGCAGCGCTTCGATTGCTGTTGCCAGCCGGCTCCGGTCGAACGCGCCGTCCCGCCGGTAGGTCCAGCGCTTGAAGTTCTTTTCGTGATCGAGCGAGTCTTCCTCCACGCCCTCGGCGCGGAAACGCGATCTTCGGCTTCTGGCGATCGGCAACAGGTCAGGCCTTGTGTCGCGCGAGAGGACGTCGATGGGCACATCCGGCCGGACGGTCTGGATTGCGCTTCGGGCCGCCTGCAGCGCAGCTTCGTCCGCGAGGTCACTCTTGCTGAGCAAAACCACATCGCACTTGGCGAATTGACCGCGGACCGTGTCTCCGACGCGTCGATCATGGATCAGCTCCGTGATCCGCGTCGCGTCGGCGAGAACGATGACGCCGTCGAGCCGCAAGTCGGGCTCGACCAATGCGATTTCTGCAATCCGCCAGGGATCGCCGACGCCGCTCGCCTCGATGATGATGCGCTCGAACCGCTCGCCGCCATCCAGAAGCCGTCCGAGCGTTTCAAGGAATCCTGAGCCGATGCTGCAGCAGACGCAGCCATTGGACAGCGACAAGGTAGTGCCGTCATGCCGTTCGATCAGCGCGGCGTCCACATTGATCTCGCCGAAGTCGTTGACCAGCACGGCATAGCGTGCGGTTGCGGTCGCGAGCAGCCGATTGAGGAAGGTGGTCTTGCCGGCGCCGAGGAATCCGCCGATCACGGTGACAGGAATGGGCGCCGCTCGCCTCATGCGCGCGGGGCCTTTCTCACCTTGCCGCCCACGACCGTTCCCCAGACCGCGACGTCCTTCAGCTTCTCCGGCGCGACCGCAAGCGGGTCGTCTTCCAGCACGGCGAAGTCAGCATATTTGCCGCACTCGATGCTGCCGATCATGCCGTCGAGCTTCAGCGTGTGGGCCGGCCCGATCGTGACCGCCGCAAGCGCCTGCTCGATGGTAAGTGCCTCGATCTCGGAGCCAAGCTTGCGCCCCGAGGACGACACGCGGTTGACGGCGCACCAGGCCGTGAACAACGGCGCGAGCGGCGTCACCGGGGCGTCGGAATGGATCGCGAAGGGCACGCCGATCCGTTGCGCCGTTCCCGTCGCGTCCAGCCGCGCGGCGCGCTCGGGACCCATCGTCAACTCGTAGTGTGAATCGCCCCAGTAATAGATGTGGTTGGCGAACAGGTTGGCGCAGACGCCGAGCGCCTTCATGCGGCGGAACTGCGCGGCGTCCGCCATCTGGCAGTGCTGCAGGGTGTGGCGGTGATCGGGGCGCGGCATCGCGGTCTGGGCGGCCTCGATCGCGTCCAGCGCCAGCTCGGTCGCTTCATCGCCATTGGTATGGATGTGAAGCTGAATGCCCGCCTTGTGATAGGTCTCGACGAGCCGCGGCAGTTGCTCCGGTGCGATGTACCAAAGCCCGTTCGGCGCGCCGTTGTGATAGCCCGGCCAGCGCAATCGCGCAGTGAAGCCCTGGATCGAGCCGTCGACCACGAGCTTGACGATGCCATAGTGGAGCTTGTCATTGTTGCTTTCGCGCAAGGCCGCGATCTTGGCGATGGCCTGTTCGGGCGAATGTGAGACCGAGGCAAGCGCCGGCACCAGCCTGACGCCGAAATCGGGTTGCGTCGTCGCGGTCCGATAGAGATCGACGGTCTGGTCGACCAGGTCGTTATGCAAGTCGGTGATCGTGGTCACGCCCTGCACACAGGCCGAATTGGCATAGCGCATGACGTCGGCAAGCGTCAGATTTCCGGACAACGGATTGCCGCCCAATGCGCGGAACACGCGAAAACGCGCGGCAATGCCCTGCAGTTCGCCGCTCGCCAGGCCATCGGCGCCGGCAACGACGCCGGAAATGTCGGTCGCGCGGAGCAGTTCGGTCTGCTCCAGAATGATGGTGTTGACATTGCTGATGTGGAAGCTGGCATGGATCACCATGACGGGCCGCGTCGTCGAGATGCGGTCAAGATCCTGCCGCGTCAGCATGCGGCCGCCGATATGCAGGGGATCAAACCCCCAGGCGAACAGCGGCGTAGTGGCGTCCCCGATGGCGACTTCCGCTTCCTTCAGCCGTGCGACAATGGCATCGATCGAGCCGACGCCCGCAACCAGTTTCCCTTCCGGCGAGCGGCGATCGCCGGCGCCGACATAGGGCAGCGACCACATCATCCCTTCCATGATGTGGCTATGGCCTTCCACGAAGCCGGGAAGCAGGACCTTCTCCGCAAAGCGGTCGTCGAACGCTCCGCCTTTGGCAAACTGCGCGATCTCGACCTCATCGCCGACCGCCACGATGCGCCCATCGCGCACTGCGACATGGGTCGCGAACGGCCGTGATGGATTCATGGTCACGATCTTGCGCGCCGCGAAGACGACGGTGTCCTGGCTCACTCTTGCACTCCCAAGTCGATGCTGCGAGCCTGATGCGCGGGGCGGGTTCAGATAAGCGCCAGATGCCATGCACAAATGGGGCCAGGGGCATGCAGCCGCCCCGTCACGTCCCGCGATGGCGCGGATTTTGCTTCCTTTTTGTTGCAACTGCGGGTCAACTGCGGAGGTTTTTCCGCACGGGATTTCAATGGGTAAATTGGTGCCATTGCGTCGGCGTGAGTCGACTGGACAGGTAAGCGTCCTTCCGCCTAGCGATGTTCTGTTCTGGAATTCGCTGTTTCAGGGCCTGGATCGGTCCGGCGCGTTCCTGCAGCTCCAGATACGGCGAATGATCGTGACGGCGATCGAGGACGGTCGCCTGCCGCTTGGGGTTCGCATGCCATCGAGCCGTGATCTTGCCGCGCTGCTCAAGGTATCGCGGAACACGATCGTCATCGCCTATGAGCAGCTCGTGGACCAGAACTTCCTGGTGTCGCGGGAACGCAGCGGCTATTTCGTCGCCGGCCTGCCGAAGCAGATTGGGCCTGTGCCAAGCAATGGGCTCGCCGCGGCGGGCAGCGATGAGAGCCGCTGGACCGAGCGCTTTGCGCTGCGTCCCTCGCAGTTTCGGAACATCGTCAAGCCGCTTGACTGGCAGAGTTATCCCTATCCCTTCATCTTCGGCCAGTTCGATCCGAGCTTGTTTCCGACCAACGACTGGCGTGAAAGCGCGCGGGCTGCCTTGAGCGTTCCCGAAATCAACAACTGGGCAAGGGACATGATCGATGGCGATGATCCTGCCCTGATCGAGCAGTTGCAACGCCAGGTGCTTCCGCGCCGGGGCATCCGTGCCCGTTCCGACGAGATCATGATGACGATCGGAGCCCAGCACGCGCTCTATCTCATCGCGAAGCTGTTCGTGGCCGCCGATACGCCTGTCGGGATGGAGGATCCCGGCTATCCGGACGCCCGCAATATTTTCGGCATGCTCACGTCAAATGTGGTGCCGCTGCGCACTGACGAGCAGGGACTGGTTCCCGACGAGGCATTCGAGCAGTGCAGGCTCGCCTATGTCACCGCCAGCCATCAATGTCCGACCGCCGTTTCCATGTCGCTCGAGCGGCGCCGCGAACTGCTCAGGATCGCTAAGGCGCGGGACATCCTGCTGATCGAGGACGATTACGAGAGTGAATTGATCCCCGAGGGCAACAGCCTGCCGCCGCTGATGAGTCTCGACGTCGACCAGAGGGTGCTCTATGTCGGCAGCCTGTCGAAAGCCCTGGCGCCCGGCCTGCGGCTCGGCTACGTCGTGGCGCCCGCGCCCGTCATTCGTGAGCTGCGGGCGCTGCGGCGTCTCATGCTTCGCCATCCGCCTCTGAACAACCAGCGCGTCGCGGCGCTGTTCATCGGTCTTGGCCACTACCGTTCACACCTGCAACAGGTCGCCCGCGTGCTGCTGGAGCGTGCGAAACTGCTCGACCGGCTGCTGCCGCAGTTCCTCCCGAACTGCAGTTGGACCCGTGCCGCCGGCAGCACGAACTATTGGATTTCCTGTCCGGAAGGCACCGACACCACGCAGCTTGCCGAAGCTGCCCGCGCCAGGGGAGTCGTGATCGAGCCGGGCGATGTCTTTTCGATGCACGAAGCCGCAACCCTCCATTGTTTCCGGCTCGGTTTCTCATCGATCCGCACCGACCGGATCGAGCCCGGCATGGAGCGCCTCGGATCGGTGGTTGCGGGCCGCTGAACCTCGTCACATCAATTCGCTGACGCCCTTGATCGCGCTGCCGATGGCGATAAGCCCGAGGCTTGCGATTGAGACCTGGCGGTGCAGCGCATCGCCGCCGCGGCGGAACGCCTGCTCGCCGATCCAGGTGCCCGCAAGCATGATCGGCAGCGCCAACAGTGAAAGAAACAGGGCTCGCTGGTCGAGCAAGCCGACCAGGGTGGTGCTGATCAGCGCAGCGATCGAGGTGGCCAGGAAAAACACCATGAGCGAGGCCCGCGCTGCCACGCGGCCGAACGGCCCCGACATATAGTACATGACGACAGGCGGGCCTGGCATCGCCGCCAGTCCATTGAAAAGCCCGCAGATCAGGCCGACCAGCATCGTCATCGCCTTTGACGGCGTCTGTGCTACGCGGGCGCCGCCGTTGAGCGCGATCACAGCCGCAATGGTGATGGCGGCAATAAGGATGCGCGCCACCGATGCAGGCACGATGCTCAGCGCCAACGCGCCCACAGGCGATCCGGCAGCGGCTCCGACGATCAGCCAGCGCAGCGACGGCCAATGGCCATCCTGACGGGCGCGCGGAAAGTCCAGCGCACTGCCCATGAATTGCAGGCAGATCGCGATCGGAACGGATTGCGATGGCGGCATGAACATGCCGAGCAGGGGGACCGCAGCCAAAGCGAAACCGAAGCCGGTAAATCCGCGCAACAAAGCCGCGGCCAGGACGGAAAACGCGGTCGCCATGAGGACAGCCGGCGTCAGCGAAGCCGACGCGGCCAGCTCGCTCAGGCGCGCAGTGAGATCAAACATGCCTATCCATCACCGCGCATCGATGGTGAGCGCTTCTCAATTGAAGCGTCCCGGCATCGAGACGATTCGTCGGCGAAATTGCTTGAATGCGGCGCTAGTCGAAGGAGCCAGCCGAGGCCGTACCATCGGGCCAGTTCTGGTCACAGAGGATCGGCCGATCTGGTTCTAAGGGGGTCGTCGGCCTTGTGGCAGCTTGCGACCGAGCCGCCTGACACCAAAGCCTTGGCGCCTGCCGGCCCCTCAGGAAAACCACATGTCGACGCTCGAAGCTCTCAGGCGAAATCTTCTTGAAGAATTGTTCGCGGCCTTCAACCGCCACGATGGTGTCGCCGTTATGGCCTGCATGACGGACGACATCGTATTTGATGCCGCCGCTGGTCCCGATATCTGCGGTCGCCGTCTGACTGGGACCAAGGAGGTCCGCGCCGCGTTTGAAAATACGTGGACCAGCATGCCCGATGTGAGCTGGCAGTGCACCCGCCACGCCGTGTTCGGCGATCGTGGAATTTCCGAATGGATTTTTCGCGCGACCACCAAGGATGGCCAATGCATCGAGGCGGAAGGGTGCGACCTGTTCACCTTCCGCGGTGACAAGATTTGCGCCAAGAGCGCGTTCCGGAAGGATCGTCCGCTGCTGCCCGCGCTTGCAACGGAGGAGACTGTGCTGCGATGAACGTGCAGGTGACCGCGCCGGCCGTGGCCTACGACCCTCACTACGATCCCTTGGTCTCGGACGGTCCGGGGCGCAACAGGGACTATGCCCCGACCTATTGGATCGCGACGGCGGGAACTCCGCCTGAAAGCGACGGGCCGATCGTCGGCGATACCGATGCGGACGTCGCGATCATCGGATCGGGCTACACCGGCCTTGCCTGCGCGATCTTTCTCGCCCGCGAGTACGGCATCAAGGCCACCATACTGGAGGCCAATCGCGTCGCCTGGGGATGCAGCACGCGCAATGGAGGCCAGGCACAGAATGCCGCCGGCCGGCTGACGCACTCGCAGTGGATCGCCCGCTGGGGTGTGGATGTCGCCCGCCGCATGCATGCCGAAATTGAAGACGGGTTTGCAACGTTCGAGGAACTGGTTCGCCAGAGCCCCATCGATTGCGAGCCGCAGTCGGGTGGGCACCTCTATATCGCGCATCGCCAGCGTCGCCTGGAAAAGATTGCCGCCGAATCGAAAGTTCTGAACGACGTTTTCGGCACCACGACGCGCGTCCTGTCACGTGAGGAGGTGCGACGCGATTTCGTCGCCGACGCGGAAGCGGTTGGCGCGATTCACGAACCGCTCGGCATCGGCGTCCATCCGGCGAAACTTGCGTTCGGCTATCTCAAGATGGCCCGCGATCTCGGAGCGCGCGTGCATCCGGCAAGCCCCGTTCTCCACATCGAGCCGCGCGGTGGAGCATTTCTCCTGGAGACGCCGGGCGGCACGGTCAAGGCGCGCGCGGTGGCGATTGCGACCGGCGCCTACACCTCGCTCGGATTGACGCCGGTGCTGCATGGCCGATGCATGCCGATCCTCTCCAATTCGATGGTCACCCGGCCGCTGACCGCTGCAGAGCTGGAAGCCACCGGCTTTCGCACCAAGCAGGTCATCACCGACACAAGAACGCTTCGCTTCTACTATCGGCTGCTGCCGGACAATCGCGTTCAGATCGGCAGCCGCAGCGCCATCACCGGCGCGGACGCGACTCATCCAAAGCACCTTCAGCTCCTTATCGAGGGACTCAATCGGAAATTTCCAACGCTTCGCGGTATCGAAATCGATTACTCCTGGTGGGGTTGGGTCGATGTTAGCCACGACATGATGCCGCGCATTTTCCGCCCCGACCCGAAGCAGGCGCTCGTCTATGCGCTCGGCTATGGCGGGAACGGCGTTTCCTATTCGGCGCAGGCCGGCCGGCGCATGGCGCAGATGATCGCGGGGAAAACATTCAGCGGCCACGACCTGCCTATCTTCACCTCGCCACTGCCTGGGCATCCATTCGCGCCGTTTCGTCGCCTCGGACAGCGGATGCTTTATGGCTGGTATCACCTGCGAGACGAGGCCGCCTGACGCAGGACGCCATGCGGCAGGGCTGATGTTTCCGCTCAGAGCGCCTCGGCATGTTTGGCTTGACGTCGACGCGCCGGATTTGTTCCAACATCGCGCTCGATATGAGCGGCCAGATGATCTGCGGCCGGAAACGCTCCGGTCTTGCGCCTCCAAAGCACGAGTTCGACAGGCGGCAGCGGCGGCATCCCGTCCTGTTCGGTCAGGCGACGCAATCCTGCAACCTTGACCGACTCTGCGAGCACAATGACGGCCGCATCTGCGAGCGCCATCGCCTCCATCCCGGCGATGCTTTCCGAAACGCAGGCAATGCGCCATGCCCGACTCGCATTGTTGAGCGCTTGCAAGGCGTAGTCCCGGTAGAGATTGCCCTCGGGAAGCAGAGCCAGCGGCAACGGCTTTTCCTGAAACGCCCGTCCCGATTTCGCGCCAAGCCAGACCAGCGGCTCATGACGCAGAAGTGTGATGCTTGAGACATTGGGATGAACGGTAGGCATCCGCGTTGCAAGGGCAACGTCGAGTCGCCCGGCCGAAATTTCCTCGGAGAGTTGTGCGCTGAGTGCGCAGCGGACCGTGACCTCGATCCCGGGATACGCGGCCCTGAAGCTTGCAAGCGTCTCGGGCAAAAGGAATGCGGCATAGAGATCTGGACAGCCGAGCGTCACGCGGCCGGCGATCTCTTCACTCGAAAGACGCGAATATGCATCATCGTGCATCTTCAGCATCTGGCGCGCGTAGGGCAACAGCATCTCTCCATGCCGCGTGAGACGCGGGTGGCGAAGGTCTCGTTCGAACAGCGGACGTCCGACTGCGTCGTTCAAGCGGCCAAGCTGAAGACTGATCGCGGGCTGAGTTCGATTGAGCCGTCGCGCGACGCGAGTCACGCTCTGTTCCTCCACGAGCATGACGAACGTGCGAAGGAGGTTGATCTCGAGCGGGCGACCCATGGCCAGATCATAAATAGAACTTTGCTTTTCGCGAAGCACAATAAATTTGCTTGCAGGAAGGGCGCAATCTAACGTCCGCAAAGGATCAAATTTGCGCGTGCACACTATAAAAGCGGATGTGTTCAAGTTTTAATCAGGGGCGGTGGGGTGGTGTTTGGGGCTGTCATGACCCGCGCGAGCGAGGCGTGATGTCGGATGTTCCGGGGAGTCGTGGCTGGTGAGCGCCTTCCTGAGCGTTGAGCATCTCAGCAAGCACTTCGGCGGTGTCGCGGCTTTGCACGATTGCTCGCTTTCGTTTGCGAAGGGGCGTGTCACTGGCCTCATTGGTCCCAATGGAGCGGGCAAGACCACCCTGCTGAACACGATCACTGGCCTGGTGAATCCGGATCGGGGTTCGGTCGCGTTCGATGGCCATGACGTGACCGGCTTGCCGATGCATCGGATCGCTTCGCTCGGTCTAGTCCGAACGTTTCAGATTGTCAGGGAGCTTCGCGGTCTCACCGTGCTTGAGAACCTGCTGCTTTCGCCGCCTCGTCAGGTCGGCGAGCGGATTGGCGGCGCATTGTTCGCGCGGCCCCTGGTCAAGCGGCAGGATCAAAAGAACGCGCTCAAAGCGCGCGAGATATTGCAGCGTCTTGGGCTCTGGCACGTCGCCGATCAATCCGCGGCTGCGCTTTCGGGTGGCCAAAAGAAGCTGCTTGAGATCGCGCGCGCCCTTTTGCTCGACCCCAAGTTCATTCTGCTCGATGAACCAGCGGCCGGCGTGGCGCCGCCTCTGCTCAAGGACATCATCCAGCTGATCAAGGAACTGAATGCGGAGGGCGTCTCGTTCGCCCTGGTCGAACACGACATGCATCTGATCGGCGAAGTCTGCCACGACGTCCATGTCATGGCGGAAGGTACGGCGCTGGTCTCCGGCTCGTTTGCTGACGTCACGGCAGATCAACGCGTGATCGATGCCTATCTGGGGATGGCGCTGTGAATCCGGACGATATCATCCCGGCCCTTTCGATTCGCGATCTTCGCGCCGGATATCCTGGCGGCGGAGACATTGTGCGCGGGGTCACGCTCGATCAGCCGCCCGAGACGATTCTCGCGGTCATCGGCCCGAACGGCTCCGGGAAATCCTCGTTCGTAAAGACGCTGGCAGGCCTGCTGCGTTCACGGGAAGGATCGATCGAGGTGACGGGAGAGGCCGTCACCTCGCTGTCGCCAGCGAAGCGCGTCATGGCAGGGCTTGCCTACGTTCCCCAGGAAGAGAATGTCTTTCGCAATCTGACGATCCGGGAAAATCTGAAGCTCGCAACGGAATTCCTGCGCGGCCGCAGCGGCGTTGGCCCGGCGCAGGAAGCCCAGGTGCTGTCGTTGTTTCCGGAAATCGGCCGGAGGCCCAAGACGCTTGCGGGGGATCTGTCCGGCGGACAGCGGCAAATGCTGGCGTTCGCCTGTGCCTTGCTGTCCAACCCTGAGGTTCTGCTGCTCGACGAGCCAACCGCCGGGCTGTCGCCGAAATTCGTAAGCGAGACGATGGAAGCCGTCGCCCGCGTACGTGAAGCCGGTGTCGCCGTGCTTTTGGTCGAACAGAACGTGGCCGCGGCGCTGCGCATCGCCGACGAGGTGATGGTGCTGGTGGCCGGCCGCAAGAGCCTGCAGGCCCGCGCGTCCGACATATCGAATGCCGATCTGGCCGATCTGTTCTTTGCAAAGATGCAGTAGCGCATGTTAGGCCAATTGATCATCAACGGTCTCGTTTCCGGGCTATTGCTCGCGCTTCCGGCGCTCGCGCTCACCTTGGTGTTCGGCATCCTGAAATTCCCGAACTTCGCCGTCGGTGCGACGCTGACGTTTGGAGGTTATGCCGCCTGGGTCATGAATCATCAGGTCGGCGCGCCCCTGTTTGTCGCAGCGGCGGTCGCCGCCACTATTGCGGCCGGACTGGCCATTGTCTGCGACAGATTGATCTTTGAAAGGTTGCGTGACGCCGGTTCGATCGCGTTGCTGGTCGCCTCGCTCGGCCTCTCGCTCGTTCTTGAGAACATATGCCGGTTCGTGTTCGGTAATTCCACCCGCAACTTCGACGTCGAAATTGCACGACCGATCCGCTGGAACGGCCTGCGGATCAATCATGAGCAGATCGTCACGGCGGTGACCGTAATTCTCTGCGTCATCATCCTTCAGCTTCTGCTTTCCGCCTCGCCGCTCGGGCGCGCCATGCGCGCAACGGCGGACAACCCAGCGCTTGCCGCGGTCCGAGGCATCGAACGAAACACGGTCGCGCGCATCACGTGGGCGCTGTCGGGCGTGCTTCTGGCGCTGTCGGGGGTTCTGGCGGGACTGGACCGTGCCGTCGATCCGCTGCTCGGGTGGAGCTATCAGCTTCCGGTATTTGCCGCCGCGATTCTCGGCGGGCTTGGTAGCCCGATTGGAGCGGTCTTCGGCGCTCTCGTGATCGGTCTGGCCGAGGAACTGTCGACACTCGTTTTGCCGACCAATTACCGACAGATCGTCAGCTTCGCGATCATTCTCCTGTTGCTGCTCATGCGGACGCGCGGGTTGTTCGGGGCAAAGGCGGTGCGCAAATGATGGTCTATCTCTCCACCGTCATCGTCTTGGTATCCGTCGCTGCCCTCGTTGGGCTGGGCCTCAACTTCCAATGGGGCGTGGCTGGCCTGGTCAATTTCGGAGTGGTCGGCTTTGTCGCGCTGGGTGCCTACACTGCGGCTCTGTCGGTGTCCCATGTCGGATGGCTGTCGGCCATGGTGCTCGCGGCGGCTGTAAGCGCCGCCGCGAGCACGATCCTTGCGTTCCTCTCGATACGTCTTGCCGACGATTACCTCGCCATCGTCACCATCGGCTTTGGCGAGGTGATCAATATTCTGCTCCTCAACGAGGATTGGCTGACCGGAGGAGCGTTGGGAATCGCAAACATTCCGCGTCCGCTGTCCTCGATCATTCCAGCCGCGCAATACGATACGATCCTGCCGTTGCTGGCGATGCTGTTGGTCGCCCTGACGTTCGCGGCGCTTGAAACGCTGGTGCGGTCGCCGCTTGGCCGCGCGCTGCGGGCCGTGCGCGACGATCCCACGGTAGTGAGCGCGCTAGGCAAGCCGGTCCTGGTGCTTCGCATCAAGGCGTTTGCCGTCGGCGGCGCCGTGATGGGGATCGCGGGCTCGCTCCACGCCTTCTATCTCACCTATATCGATCCCGGTCAGTTCACTTCCATCATCACGGCCTATGCTTTCATGGCCGTCATTCTCGGCGGGCGAGGATCGAACCTCGGCTTGCTGATCGGCGCCTGCACGATCATGAGCCTGATCGAGGCGACGCGCTTCCTCAAGGACACGCTGAGCATCGTCGATGGCGTGCAACTGGCCGCGTTGCGCCTCGGCCTGGTCGGTCTCGGCATCATTCTTCTCCTGCTCCTGCGTCCGCAGGGGTTGCTGGCCGAGCCGCACAAACGCATTCGTGACTTTTTCCCGGACAGCGAGGAGACGCATTGATGCCGCGCGTTCACCCATTATCATCCGACGCGTTGCCTGCGCCCGTCGCCGAGGTCTATGAGCGGTTCGTCAAATTTGGGCCGTTTCAGGATCAGGCCGCGATTCTCGCTCACGTTCCTCCCGCTCTCGATCATCTCTACCGAATGCTGATGGAGCTCAAGGTACGGGGTGGCGTGCCCTGGCGCTATGTCGAGCTTGCCATCGTCGTAACGTCGAAGCTCAACGCTTGCGCCTTCTGTGTCGCGAGCCATTCTCCCGTCCTCCGGATCGAGGGCATCTCGGATGCGGCGATCGCCACGCTGCCTGCCGGCGATCATCCTGACTTTGATGACACCGACCGGCTGGTGATCGAATACGCCACGTTGATCACGCAAAAGGCGGGGCAGATCCGGGACGGCGTGTTCGAACGTCTCCGCGCCTGCTTCAGCGACAGTCAGATCGTGGAACTCACGCTGCGCGTCGCGCTTGCCGGATTCTTCAACCGCTTCAACGACGCATTGCAGATCGACGACGGCCGTGCGCTTGCGGTTTTCGAACGACAGGAATCGGAATCCCAGACACAGGAGCTTGAATGATGACGAAGTCGGATTGGATGCTTAATCGGCGCCAACTCGTTGGCATGATGGGCGTGTCGTTGGCGGGACTCGCTGTAAGGCCCGGCTTCGCGCTGGGGGCCGGTGAGATTCCGATCGGAATGGTGCTGCCCTTCACGGGGGCCACGGGTCCCTATGGACCCGATATGAAGAAGGCGGCGGACCTCGTGGTGAAGACGATCAACGATGCCAGCGGCGTTCTCGGCGGCCGCAAGCTTCAGCTTTACATCGAGGATTCCGAGACGAGCGCGACAACCAGCGTCACGGCAACACGCAAGCTGCTTGACGTCAACAAGGTGGAGGTCGTCGGCGGCTTCTGGGGCAGTCCGGAAGCGCTCGCCGCCAAGCCGCTGATTCTGGCGGCCAGCAAGGTGCAGATGGTGTCCGCCTCCGCCGACGGCATCACCGATGGCGACAACAAGGGTCTTGTCTATCGCTTCCAGGCGAAGAGTTCGCAATGGGGGCCGGCCGGCGCCAAGGTGATGACGAGCCTCAATTTGAAGAAAGTCGCCATTCTCGCGCAGCAGAACCCGTTCGTGGTCGCGATGATCGAGCCGTTCAAGCAGGAAATGACCAAGCGCGGCGGCACCGTCGTCGAGGTGGTCATGTACAATCCCAATCAGGCGTCCTACCGCGCCGAAGTGGAGAAGGCGTTCGGCTCGGAGCCGGACGGCGTGTTCTGCGCGTCGCTGCTTACGGATTTCGTGGCGATCGCCAAGGAAGCCTACCGCGGCGGCTTCCGCTCCAAAATTGTTGCGCTCGGAACCGGCGCCGACGCCGACGGCGCCTTCATCAAGAGCGTTCCGAACGAGGTCTCCGAGGGCATCCATCACCTTCAACCAGGGCCGCCGTTGGAATCGGCCGCGTACAAGAAGTTCGTCAAGGAGATGGGGGCTCCGGATGGGACCGTGTTCCTGTTCGCGGGAAATACCCACGACCAGATATGCGTAACGGCGCTGGCGATGGAGCACGCCAAATCTACGGAAGCGGCGGTGTGGGTTAAATCGATCCGCGAGGTCTGCAACCCGCCAGGGGAGAATGTCGACGACATCGTCCGCGCGCTCGAGATGGTCCGCGCCGGCAAGAAGATCAATTTCGTGGGCGCCGGTGCAACCGTGGACTTCAACGATCGTGGCGATCAGCTCAACCGATCGTTCGTTCACCAAGTGATCCGCTCCGGTAAGAACCAGATCGTGGAGATCGTAGCCTGACCTGACGTTACAGGTCGATCAATCGAATCGTTGAAACGGGGGGCGCGACGGCGTGTTGCGCCCCGAGGGAGAGACGCATGCCGAAAACAAGCAGGATGCACCTTTGCGGGTTTCTGATCGCCGGGCCGGTGGTTCATAGCCACGCAATCTGGAGAAATCCTAAGCATCGCACGGACTTTCTCAGTCTCGGTCACTACGTCGGGATTGCCCGGCTGCTGGAACGGGGAAAGTTCGACTTCATGTTCTTCGCAGACCGGTTGGCCATTGCGGATCGATATGGTGCGAGCCATGAGACCGGTATCCGCCATGCAGATCAGGATGCGACGCGAATGGATCCGGTGCCGATCCTCGGCGCGATTGCGGCGGTGACGAGCCGTATCGGCCTCGGTGCGACGCGCTCGACCACATACGATGCGCCCTACAACATCGCGCGCGAGTTCGCGACGCTGGACCATATCTCCGCTGGCCGCGCGGCGTGGAATGTCGTCACATCCATGAACGACGGCGAGGCGCTAAACTATGGCGACGTTCCGCATCTCGGGCACGATGATCGATACGACCGTGGCGACGAATTCATGGAGGTCGCCTTTGGCCTATGGGACAGTTGGGACAAGGATGCCCTGCTGCTCGACCGCGAAAACGGAATCTATGCGGATCCCGGCAAGGTTCATTACCTGAATCATAAAGGACGGTGGTTTCAGTCGCGGGGGCCTCTGAACATTCCGCGCAGTCCGCAAGGACGGCCCGTCATCATCCAGGCGGGATCGTCCGGCAGGGGCAAGGCTTTTGCGGCTCGCTGGTCCGAGGTGATCTTTGCGCTCCAGCCGAGCTTGGAGCGCATGCGAGCGTTCAAGAGCGACGTCGCTACCGCGCTTGTCGATGCGGGCCGGACGCCCGATGCCAGCAAGGTACTGATGGCGATCATGCCGTTCATCGGCGAGAGCCGGGCCGAAGCGGAAGAAAAGAGAGATCTTCACGATTCGCTGGTCAACCCGCTGGTCGGGCTTTCGACCCTCGCTGCCCACGCCAATGCCGATTTCTCTCATTTCTCGCTGGAGGAGAGTGTCGAGCAGCTTCAGTCGTCGGGAAGTCAGGGAAATCTGGCCGCATTGAAAAGCATCGCGGCTGGAAAATCCATCACGATCGCGGACGCCGGTCGTATCTATGGCCAGGGCGTCATGTGCCCAAGGCTGGTCGGAACCGCAAAGGATGTTGCCGAGCAGATGGCGGAAATTGTCACGTCAGGCGCATCGGACGGGTTTGTGGTTTCGCCCGCGTTTCTTCCTGATACCTTCGAGGATTTTGTCGGGAAGGTCGTCCCTGTCTTGCAGAAGAATGGGCTCTTTCGGAGCGAATATGAGGGGGGGACTTTGCGATCTCACCTCGGGTTGGTCGCAACATAGGACGGTAGATGTCCGAACTCGACAAACGCCTGTCACTTTCCTCGGTCGATGCCGAGCAATTCAGGGCGGCCATGCGGTGCATTGCCTCGACCGTGACCGTCATTACGAGCCGGGCGGATTCCGTGACGAACGGGATGACGGCAACCGCCGTTTGTAGCGTTTCGGCCTCGCCGCCTTGCATTCTTGTCGTCATCAACCAGGCCAATCGTTCGCACTCGCTGATCGAAGAGGCAGGTGTTTTCGCAGTGAATGTGCTGGCGTCGAACCAGTTGCCGCTGGCGCAGCATTTTGCCTCGAGACCGGACGAGCCGCTCGAGAGCGTGGAGCATCACCAGGGGCGGACAGGAGTGCCAATTCTGGGAGGATGCGCGGCCAGCCTGGAATGCCTGCTTGAATCGCAAACGAAATCGGGAACGCACTCGATCTTCGTGGGGCGGGTTGTGTCGGCCCGGGAAACAGGAGCTTCGCCATTGCTTTACTGGAGTGGCCGGTTTGCGAGCCTCGAGAAAGAGCTTCCTTGAGTGCGAGTAAGAAGCTGCGGTTCGTTCGCTCCTGGTGTGTAAAGCGGACCAAAGCTCCACATTGGACGCCGAGTGGGCTTCGCGGCGTAGCGGGCTCGCAAACACGGGCTACGATCTCGCACGCCAACCTACAATTCCTTACGCTTGGTGGTGGCGCGTGACGGTCTCTGGTTAGAATAATGTGTCCGCGAATTGGATTTGGACGATTTCATCACGTCGATGATCCTACAGTCGAGAGAGTAGCACGAACAATGCACCAGGCATTTCTGGCAGACCAGCCACTTTCCTTTTCGAACAGATCGGTAATAAGCTGCTCCCCTTGGACAATGAAGTCGCCGAGAACCTGGAGCAGTTTGCATCATTATGGGTTTGATGGAGAATAGTGCCGGTGCGTGGCGTGTCGGCGTCCTGTTTTCGCAAACAGGCGTCACATCGACGATCGAGCGGACGCAGCTCAATGCCACCTTGCTGGCGATCGAGGAAATCAACGCGAGAGGAGGCATTCTGGAACGGCCGATCGAGCCGATTTTGTACGACCCTGCCTCCGATCCCAAGAAATTTCGCGCCTTCGCCGAGCGGCTGTTCCAGGTGGACAGGATCAGGCTTCTGTTCGGCTGCTACATGTCGAGCACGCGCAAAGCGGTCCTGCCGGTGGTCGAGGCGCATCGCGGATTGCTGTTCTATCCTACCTTGTATGAGGGCTTCGAATATTCGCGCCACTGCATCTATACGGGGGCTGCGCCCAACCAGAATTCGCTGCAACTCGCCAAATTCCTGCTGTCGGCCTACAACCGATTCCTGTTCGTCGGCTCGAACTACGTCTACCCCTATGAATCGAACCGCGTGATGGCCGATTTCGTGGTGCAGGGAAAGGGCAAGGTGCTGGACGAGATCTACGTGCCGCTGCGCCCGACCCCTGACGATTTCGACAAGGTCATCCACCGCATCAAGAAGACCTCGCCGGACGTCATTTTCTCCACGGTGGTCGGCAGCGGCACGTCCGTGCTTTATCGCGCTTATCGCGCGGCCGGCTTCGATTCGGCGCGCATGCCGATCGCGAGCCTGACCACGAGCGAAGCGGAGGTTGCGGAAATGGGTGCCGAAGCTGCCGAAGGCCACATCACCGCAGCTCCCTTCTTCGAGACGCTTTCCTCGCCGGCGGCAAAGCGCTTCGTCACCAGCTTCAAGGAGAAGTACGGTGCCGACGCTCCCGTCACCGCCTGCGCCGAGGCCGCCTATTTCCAGCTTCATCTGGCGTTTCGCGCGGTCGCGAAATGCGGCTCCGACGATCCCGAACAGGTGCTCGGAAACTTGCGCGACGCCGAATTCGACGCCCCGCAGGGCCGCGTCAGGGTCGATCCGGAGAACAACCACACCTTCCTGTGGCCGCGGATCGCCCGGCTCGACCGGCATGGCCGCTTCCAGACGGTCTGGAATCCCGGCGTGCGGGTGAAGCCCGATCCCTACTGTGTCGTCCAGAGCCTCGACGATTGGTCAGTCGAGCTGCCGGTGCTCCACTCATAAGCATCCCGTAACGGAGAACTGGACGTGGCCATCCAAATTCTTCGGGACTTGCGGGGATTGCGGGTTCACGTCGTGCATCCGGCCGACACCGAGCGCACCAGGCTGGTCGAGCATCTGCGCCGTATCGGGTGCATGGTCGAGACCCAGTGGCCGGTGCCGGATTGCTGGGCGGAAGGCGCCGATATCGTGCTGCTCGCGATCGAGCACGACGTGCGCGAGGAAATCCAACGGCTGTTGAAGTCGGATGCAAACCACCGGCCGACGCTGATCGCCGTGGTCAGTTACGAGGATCCATCCACGCTCCAGCTTGTGCTCGAAGCCGGCGCAGTCGCAGTGATCGAGCGACCGATCAGGCCGTTCGGCCTGCTCACCAATCTGACGATCGCGCGCAGTCTGTGGCTCGAGCGGCGCGAGGCCGAGAAACGCGTGCGCAAGCTTGAGCGCAAGCTCGCCGGTATCCAGCGTATCCAGAAGGCGAAGGTCATTCTGATGGATGGCCAGGGATTGAACGAAGCGGAAGCATACGAGACGATCCGCAGACAAGCGATGTCGAAACGTCTGTCGATGGACGAGATGGCGGCCGCGATCATCCACGCAAATGAGCTGTTGCAATACCGTTTGAAAGGTGATTAGCTTTTATGGTGTCGCGAGAGGAAATCCTTCTCGCGACTTTTGCTGGACCATCGATGCTGCTGGTTCGGCTCAGGCTAGGTAAGCCCGAAAGATCCGCGAGGGTCTGTCGGGCTTTTTTGCTTTGTGGGGTCGATATCCGCCGCCGACGCATTAGCGTTTTCGGGGGAGCGTCCTGATCTGGGATTTTTCTGGCTTCGAAACAACGCGCTTCGGCGCGAACGGCTTGGTGCGCCTGGACACACGGGGAGCATAGGTATGGCGATCGACAGACGGAGGTTTTTGAGGAATGGCTTGCTCGCGACTGGTACGGTGATCACGTCGCCTTGGGTCTTTCAGACCGGCGCGCGTGCGGCAGGCGAGGTCAAGGTCGGCGTGTTGTTCTCTCTGACCGGTGGTCTTTCGATTATCGAGAAATCGCTGCATGACGCGACGCTGATGGCGATCAGCGAGATCAATGCCGCCGGCGGCGTCAAGGGCATGAAGATCACGGCGATCGTCGAGGACGGCGCTTCCGATCCCAAGACTTACAACGAGAAGGCTTCGAAGCTTGTCATCCAGGACAAGGTGCCGACCGTGTTCGGCTCCTACACCTCGGCGAGCCGTAAGGCGGTGCTGCCGGTGTTCGAGAAGCGCAACAATCTCTACTTCTATCCGACTTATTACGAAGGCTTCGAATGCTCCAAGAACGTCGTCTACACCGGCGCCGTTCCGAACCAGCAGCTTTCGAACTTCATCCCCTGGATCATCAAGACGCTTGGCAAGAAGAAATTCTTCATCGTCGGATCGAACTACATCTATCCGCGCGAGATGGCCAAGGTCTCGAAGATCCTGATCGAGAAGAACGGCGGCGAATGGATCGCCGACGAATATCTCGAACTCGGCCATTCCGAATGGGGCTCCATGGTCAACAAGATCAAGAGCTCGGGCTGCGACGTCGTGTTGTCCAACGTGGTCGGTGACTCCGTGGTCGCCTTCTACCGCGAATACAAGAACCAGGGCCTCACCCACGACAAATTGCCGATCTGCGCCACCGTGACCTCCGAGATCGAGATCGCGGCGATGGGCGCGGAATATGCAGTCGGCAGCTACACCTCGTTCCCGTATTTCCAAGCGATCGACACCGACCGCAACAAGGCCTTTGTCGAGCGCTACCGCGCCTTCGTGAAGGATCCGAAGGCGGTGACCCACCACGCGCTGGAGTCTTCCTATTTCCAGGCCTTCCTGTGGAAGCAGGCGGCCGAGAAAGCCGCCGAGATCACACCGGTCGCGATCCGCGAGGCGGTGAAGGGACAGGAGTTCGATGCGCCCAACGGCCATGTGAAGATCGATCCCGAGAACCTGCACACCTATCTCACGCCGCGCATCGCGCAGTGGCTCCCGGACGGGCAGGGCAAGATCATCGACGCCTACAAGGAGCCGGTCGTGCCGCTGCCCTATGTCGCCTATGGCGAGACCCCGACCAACCTGTTCTGCACAGGCAAGGGGCTCGATACGGCCAAGCTGAAAACCTGATCGAGGCACAGCCTCCGCCGCGCGTGCTTGCGCGCGGTGGAGGGTGGGACGGTGGCATGCTCGAAGTTCTTTTTATCGGTCTCAGTCTCGGGTCGATCCTGCTTCTGGTCGCCCTTGGCCTTGCGATCACCTATGGCGCGATGGGCGTGATCAACATGGCCCATGGCGAGATGGTGATGGTCGGCGCCTATGTCACGGTGCTCTCGGGCATCTGGTTCGGCACCAATATTTTCGTGGCGATTCCGCTCGCCTTCATCGTCACCGCGCTGCTCGGCCTCCTGATCGAGCGCGTCGTGGTGCGCAGGCTTTACGGCCGCCTGCTCGACACGCTGCTCGCGACCTGGGGCATCGCCATCCTGATCCAGCAGGCGGTGCGGCTGGAATTCGGCCTGTCGTTTCTCGGCATCCACGTCCAGGGCCTCGGGCCGGGCCTGCAGAACGTCGCCGTGCCGCCGTTCCTGCAGGGCACGTTCTCGATCCTTGGCGCAGATATCAACCGCTACCGCACCTTCATCATCCTGGTGACCGTGATCCTCGCGCTCGTGACCTGGTTCATCATCTATCGCACCTCGACGGGCACGCAGGTGCGCGCCATCATCCGCAATCCGAAGATGGCGGCGGCCTGCGGCATCGACGTGACCCGCGTCAACGCGCTGACGTTTGCGTTTGGTTCAGGCCTTGCGGGCGTCGCGGGCGTGATGATGTCGGGCTTCAAGACGGTGTTTCCCGATATGGGCACGTCGATGGTGGTCGACGGCTTCCTCGTCGTTGTCATGGGCGGCGTCGGCAGTCTGCTCGGGTCGGTGTTGTCAGCCGGCATCCTCGGCGAGATCAACGGCCTCGTCGCGGCCGCGACCAACGACATCCTGGCGCGCGCGGTCGTGTTCGGCGTCGTCATCGCCATCATCGTGCTCAAGCCGAAGGGGCTGTTTGCCCTGAAGGGGCGCTGACGATGCCGGTGAAACGCAAGATCGACTGGGCGATCTATGCCGCGTTCGTGGTGCTGATGATGCTCCTGCCGCTGGTGATGGATGCGTTCTGGCTGAACCGCGCCGCAAAGTATCTCGTCTACGGCATGCTCGGCGTCGCGGTCGCGCTGTCCTGGGGCTATGCCGGCATCCTCAATCTCGGCCAGGGCCTGTTCTTCGGCGCCGGCGCCTACATGCTGGCGATGTCGCTGAAGCTCGCGAGCACCACCAGCCTGCAGCAGGGTTCCGACAAGCCGGTACCGGACTTCATGCTGTGGAACGCCGAGCCGGGCGCGCCGACCGAGCTCTGCTGCATTAACAAGGCCTCATTCCTGTGGCTGCCGTTCCAGAGCCAGTGGTTCGGCGTTGCGATGGGGCTGATCCTGCCGGTGCTGCTCGCGACGATCCTCGGCACCATCGTGTTCCGCAAGCGTATCTCCGGCGTGTTCGTCTCCATCATCACGCTGGCGCTGGTGCTGCTGGTTCGTCTGGTGGTGATCGACTCGCAGCCCGTCACCAACGGCTTCAACGGGCTTACCGATCTCGGCTGGTTCAATGTCGCGGGCCTCGAGTTCGACCCTTACATCGTTCCCACCTACTATCTCGTCGCGGTCTCGCTCAGCCTGGTCCTTGTCGGCGCGCGGCTCCTGATCGATACGCGCTCCGGACTGATCCTGCAGGCGGTGCGCGACGACCAGAACCGGGCGCGCTATCTCGGCTTCGACGTGCCGGCCTACCAGACCTTCTTTTTCGCGGTCTCGGCGGCAATCGCGGGCTTTGCCGGCATGCTCTACGTGATCGTGTCGGAGTTCGCCTCGCCGACCTTCATGGACCTGACGTTCTCCATCACCATGGTGGTGTGGGCGGCGGTCGGAGGCCGCGCCTCGATCTTGGGCGCCTGCATCGGCGCGATCCTGATCAACACGATTTCGGCGACCGTCAGCGAGACCGAAGGCTTTGCCGAAGCCTGGAAAGCGATCATCGGCCTGATCTTTGTGCTGGTGGTGCTCTATCTGCCGCGCGGCCTTGCCGGGCTCGCGCATGACTTCATCGACCGCTTATTGGCGCGCAAGCCCACCGCCTCTCCGCAGGCGTTGCAGGTGAGCGAAACCTCGTCGCAGCTCGCGGAGTAGGCGATGGCGCAGGCGGCACTCACCATCGACGGCTTGAGCGTGGATTTCGAGGGCTTCAAGGCCGTCAACGGCGTGACCATGACGGTCGACGACGGCGAGTTGCGCGTGCTGCTGGGCGCCAACGGCGCCGGCAAGACCACGCTGATGGACCTGATTTCCGGCAAGACCAAGTCGACCGACGGTCGCGTTTATCTGCACGATACCGACATCACCAACTGGGAAGAGCACAAGATCGCGCGCGCCGGCATCGGCCGGAAGTTCCAGATCCCGAGCGTGTTCAAGGAGCTTACGGTCCGTCGCAATCTCGAAGTGGCGAGCTGCAAGAAGCCGGGCGTGTTCGCCAATCTGCGCTTCGGCTTCGGCGCGGAGGCGGAGCGCAATGTCGACGAGGTGCTGGAACTGATCGGCCTCATCGAGGAGCAGGACCGCATCGCCGCCTATCTCAGCCACGGCCAGACCCAGTGGCTCGAGCTCGGCCTCCTGATCACGCAAAACCCAAAGATCATCCTGCTGGATGAGCCGACCGCCGGCATGACCCAGGCCGAGACGCACAAGACCTCGGAGATCGTCAACAACCTCAGGGGCCGTCACACCATCATCGTAGTCGAGCACGACATGGCCTTCGTGCGCGAGATCGCCGAGCGCATCACGGTGTTGCATCTCGGCCAGGTGTTGGCCGAGGGAAATGTCGAGCAGATCGAGAACAATCCGAAGGTGCGCGAAGCCTATCTGGGATCGAAGGGGATCTCGTGATGCTCGCCTTCGCCCATGTCGACAGTTTCTATGACCGCAGCCACATCCTGCACGATGTCTGCCTCGACGTGCCCGACGGCGAGGTGACCGCCGTGATGGGCCGCAACGGCACCGGCAAGACCACGCTGTTGAAGACGCTGATGGGGCTGACCGACCGGATGGGCGGCGAGATCAGGTTCGATGGCGACAACCTCGGCGTCAAGCCGACCTTTCAGCGCGCGCGGGCGGGCATCGCCTATGTGCCGCAGGGCCGTGAGATCATCCCGGACTTCTCGATCCGCGAGAACATCCTGATGGGCTCGTTTGCCCGCAGCGACGGCAAGCGCGAGATCCCGCCGCTAGTGGCCGAGCTGTTCCCCTATCTGATCGACAATCTCGACCGCAATGGCGGCGTGCTGTCCGGCGGTCAGCAGCAGCAGCTCGCGATCGCGCGCGCGCTCGCCGCCGATCCGAAGATCATCCTGCTGGATGAGCCCAATGAAGGCATCCAGCCCTCGATCGTCGAGGAGATCGAGAACGTCATCATCCGCCTCAACCGGGACGTCGGGCTCACCGTCGTCCTGGTCGAGCAGAACGTATCGTTCGTCCGCCGCGCCGCGCATCGCTTCGCGATGATGGAGAAGGGGCGCGTGGTGGCGTCGGGCGAGATCGGCGAGCTCAGCGACACGCTGGTTCACCGCCACATGGCGGTGTGAGCTGGATGTCGCGGGGGGCAGGCAACGGTGCGTGAGGACCAAGAACCAGTGACCATAAAACCGCAAGGAGAGCGATATGCTGCACGGTGATATTACTTCCAGCAACGACACGGTGGGCGTCGCCGTCGTGAACTACAAGATGCCGCGCCTTCACACCAAGGCGGAGGTGCTCGCCAACGCCCGCAAGATCGCCGACATGATCGTCGGCATGAAGACTGGCCTGCCGGGCATGGATCTGGTGATCTTCCCGGAATATTCCACCCACGGCATCATGTACGACTCCAAGGAGATGTATGAGACGGCGTCCGTCGTGCCGGGCGAGGAGACCGAGATCTTTGCCGAAGCCTGCCGCAAGGCGAAGGTCTGGGGCGTGTTCTCGCTCACCGGCGAGCGGCATGAGGAGCATCCGAAGAAGGCGCCCTACAACACGCTGATCCTGATGAACGACAAGGGCGAGATCGTGCAGAAATATCGCAAGATCATGCCCTGGGTGCCGATCGAGGGCTGGTATCCTGGCAACTGCACCTACGTCTCCGAGGGGCCGAAGGGCCTGAAGGTTTCGCTCATCATCTGCGACGACGGCAATTATCCCGAGATCTGGCGTGACTGCGCGATGAAGGGCGCGGAGCTGATCGTGCGTTGCCAGGGCTACATGTATCCGGCCAAGGACCAGCAGGTGATCATGGCCAAGGCGATGGCCTGGGCCAACAACGTCTATGTCGCGGTCGCGAACGCCGCCGGCTTCGATGGCGTCTATTCCTATTTCGGCCATTCGGCGATCATCGGCTTCGACGGCCGCACGCTCGGCGAATGCGGCGAGGAGGATTACGGCGTGCAATATGCCCAGCTCTCGAAATCGCTGATCCGCGATGCGCGCAAGAACGGCCAGTCGCAGAATCATCTCTTCAAGCTGGTCCACCGCGGCTACACCGGCATGATCAATTCGGGCGACGGCGACCGCGGCGTCGCAACCTGCCCCTACGACTTCTATGCGAAGTGGATCGCCGATCCGGAAGGCACGCGCGAGATGGTCGAATCCTTCACCCGCTCGACCGTCGGCACCGAGGAATGCCCGATCGAGGGCATCCCAGCCAAGAAGGTCGCGCATCGCTGAACTGGAGTATGATGCGGCGCCGGCCGAATGACCGGCCGGCGCACGCCAAACCATGAAACAAGAGAGGATGCGCCGTCATGACTCTCGACTACGAAATCTACGACCTCGGCGACGTCAAGCTGCAGCGCGGCGCGACGCTGCGCGGCTGCGAGCTGGCGTACAAGACCTTCGGCACGCTGAACGCCGCGAAGGATAACGTCATCGTCTATCCGACCTGGTATTCGGGCCAGCACTACGACAATGAGTGGCTGGTCGGGGAGGGGCGCGCGCTCGACCCGAGCAAATACTTCATCATCATTCCGAACATGCTTGG
This sequence comes from Bradyrhizobium sp. LeoA1Lang, assembly GCF_055413685.1. Taxonomy (NCBI): domain Bacteria; kingdom Pseudomonadati; phylum Pseudomonadota; class Alphaproteobacteria; order Hyphomicrobiales; family Nitrobacteraceae; genus Bradyrhizobium; species Bradyrhizobium sp. LeoA1Lang. Next base: position 64,099 of record NZ_JBVAPG010000006.1, read on the forward strand.
CAATGGGCTGTCGTCATCGCCGAGCAACACGCCCGAGCCCTATAACGGCCCACGTTTTCCGCAGGTGACGGCCTACGACAATGTGCGCGTGCAGCACCGGCTGGTGACCGAGAAGTTCGGCATCAAGCACATTCGCCTTGTAACCGGCTGGTCGATGGGCGCGCTGCAGACCTTCCACTGGGGCGCGCTCTACCCCGACATGATGGACCTGATCGCGCCGTTCTGCGGCTCGGCGAAATGCTCGCGGCACAATTTCGTCTTCCTCGAAGGCGTGAAGGCGGCGCTGACCGCCGACGCAGTCTGGAAGGAAGGCTGGTACACCGAGAAGCCCGCCCGTGGCTTGCGTGCCGCGGCCCGCGTCTATGCCGGCTGGGGATTCTCCCAGGCATTCTATCGCGAGAAGCTCGATCTCGAGGCGCTTGGTTACTCCTCGCTGGAAGACTTCCTGGTCGCATTCTGGGAAGGTTTCTTCCTGCCCAAGGATCCCAACAATCTCCTGACCATGCTCTGGACCTGGCAGAACGGCGATATCAGCGACAACGAAATCTACAAGGGCGATTTCAAGGCGGCGCTGGGCGCGATCAAGGCCAAGGCCTATGTCATGCCTGGTCAGACCGACCTCTATTTTCCGCCGGAAGACAGCCAGTCCGAAGTGGAGCACATGCCAAACGCCGAGTTCGTTCCGGTTCCCTCGATCTGGGGCCACTTCGCGGGCGGTCCCGGCACCAATCCTGCGGATGTCGATTTCATCGACGCCAAGCTGAAGGAGCTGCTGGCGAAGTGACAGCCTGCAGCACGATGTGGGAAGGAGACTGCGATGCTGCGCATCGAACGCGTGCTCGGTAGCCGGCTGGAGCCGGAATTGTCCGAGGAGCTGCATCGGCTCGAGCACAGCGGCGCAGTCGATATCGTCAACGTGCCCGTGGCGGATCTGGCACGGCGGCGGCTGTTGATCACCACCCGCGGCGGCGTCGAGCTTGCGATCGCACTGCCGCGCCACCAGAAACTGTTCGATGGCGCGGTGCTCGTGCTGGAGAACGACCGCGCGATCGTCGTGCGGGCGGCGACCGAACGCTGGCTGAAGCTCGAGCCGCGCTCGATCGCCGATGCGATCGAGCTCGGTTATCACGTCGGCAATCTGCATTGGCGTGTGCGCTTCGGCGGCGAGGTGCTGTTCGTGGCGCTCGAAGGCCGACCGGAGGATTACATCGCGCGATTGGAGGACATGGTCGCCTCGCGCCGTGTGGGCATCAGCGTGCTAGACGAGGAGGAAGACGTGCCGGATCATGCGGCATCGGAGGACGGCCACGATGGGCATCACGTCAACCACCACGATCGAAGTCATTAAACGATGCTGTCGACCTTGCGCGCGCTATGGCAGGCGGATGGGGCGTTTCCCAGCGGCTCCTTCGCCTTCTCCTGTGGGATCGAGGGCATCGTCGCCCTGCGCCACGGGCTGGACGCGCGCGAATTGAAACGGCTGGTAGCGGCGGCGCTGAAGCATCGCTGGGCCAGCTATGACCGGGTCGCGCTGTTGCGCGCCTTCCGCTGCAATGGCGATCTCGCCGTCATCGCCGCTGTCGATCGCGAGGTGGAGGCCTCGACGCTGGTCGAGAGCCTGCGTGTAGGCTCGCGCCGCAACGGAGCGTCGTTTTTGGCGTCGCATGCCCGGATCGGCAACGATCTTGCGGCCATCCTGCGCGATGTAGTGCGCTCCGGCGAATGCCTCGGCCATATCGCGGTTATGCAGGGCGCGGTGTGGTCCTCGGTCGGGCTCGACGAAAACCTGGCGCAATTGACCTCCGGCTACACCGTCGCCTCGGGCCTGATCACCGCCGCCATCCGGCTTGGCGCGGTCGGTGCGCTGCAGGGGCAGAAGGTGCTGGCTGATTGCCTGCCGCTGATCGAGCAGCTCACGATGAACGAAACGCCGCTCGAGCTCGAAAGCTTTGCGCCCTTCCTCGACGTCGCCGCGGCGCGCCACGCGCAGGCCGACCTGCGGCTGTTCGCCAATTGAGAGTGAGATAGCATGCTGCTGACGCCCACGGAGCTGGAACGGTTGACGATCTTCAATGCCGCGGAACTGGCGCGCCGCCGCCGCGCGCGGGGACTGAAGCTGAACTATCCCGAAGCGGTCGCGATCATCACCGACGAGATCCTCGAAGGCGCGCGTGACGGCCGCTCGGTTGCCGACCTCATCGGTTATGGCTCTACGATCCTCTCCACCGACGACGTGCTGCCCGGCATTGCCGCGATGATGCATATCATCCAGGTCGAATGCGTCTTCGGCGATGGCACCAAGCTGGTCACGGTGCATGAGCCGATCCGCCCTCCGCCGGGTGCTGCCGCCGATGTCGAGCATCCAGGCGTGATCACCGTACGGGACGGCCAGCTCGAACTCAATGCCGGCCGGCGCAAGGTCAAGCTGGCCGCGGTCAACACCGGCGACCGTCCGATCCAGATCGGCTCGCATTTCCATTTCTTCGAGGTCAACAAGGCGCTCGAATTCGACCGCGCCGCCGCCTTCAACATGCGGCTCGACATTCCCGCCGGCACGGCCGTACGCTTCGAGCCCGGCGCGTCCAAGGAAGTGTCGCTGGTCGAATTCGGCGGACGCCGCGAACTGACCGGGCTCAACAACCTCACCGACGGCCTCGGCACCGATCCGGCCGTGCGGGACGCCGCGCTGGCGCGAGCCAAAGCACGCGACTTCAGGGGGGCATAACCGTGGCAATGATCGACCGGCGCGATTACGCCGCACTTTATGGGCCGACCACCGGCGACTCCGTCCGCCTTGGTGACACCTCGCTGATGGCCGTGGTCGAGAAGGATTACGCCGTCTATGGCGATGAGTGCCTGCACGGCGGCGGCAAGACCTTGCGCGACGGCATCGGCATGGCCGGCATCACCTCGGCCGAAGGTGCGCTCGACTTCCTGCTCTGCAATGTCGTGGTGATCGATCCCGTGATCGGCATCGTCAAGGGCGATCTCGGCATCAGGAACGGGCGCATCGTCGGCATCGGCAAGGCCGGCAATCCAGCGATCATGGACGGCGTCGATCCTCGGCTGATCGTTTCGACCGGCACCACCGTGCGCGATTGCGAGGGCCTGATCGCAACGCCCGGCGCGATCGATGTCCACGTCCATTTCGACAGCGCCGGCCTGGTCGAGCATGCGCTTGCCAGCGGCATCACCACCATGATCGGCGGCTCGCTCGGACCGATCACGGTCGGCATCGATTCCGGCGGCCCCTTCAATACCGGCAAGATGCTGCAGGCCGCCGAAGCGTGGCCGATGAATTTCGGCTTCCTCGGCCGCGGCAACTCGCATCGCGTGCCGCCGATGGTCGAGCAGCTCGAGACCGGCGTCATGGGATTGAAGCTGCACGAGGACTGGGGCTCGATGCCGGCCGCGATCGACACCTGCCTCCGCGTCGCGGACGAATACGATTTCCAGGTCCAGATCCACACCGATACGCTGAACGAATCCGGCTTCGTCGAGAACACGCTGGAAGCGATCGGCGGCCGCACCATTCACATGTATCACACCGAGGGCGCCGGCGGCGGCCACGCGCCCGATATTATCCGTGTCGCCGGCGAGATGCACTGCCTGCCGTCATCGACCAATCCGACCAATCCGTTCACGGTCAACACCTTCGACGAACATCTCGACATGACCATGGTATGCCACCACCTCAATCCGGCGATTCCGGAGGATGTGGCGTTCGCGGAAAGCCGGATCCGCGCGCAGACCATTGCGGCCGAGGACGTGCTGCACGACATCGGCGCGATCTCGATGCTCGGCTCCGACAGCCAGGGCATGGGCCGCATCCACGAGGTGATCTGCCGCACCTGGCAGCTCGCCTCGAAGATGAAGGACCAGCGCGGCACGCTGGCGGAAGATCGCGAAGGCTTTGGTGACAACGCGCGCATTCGGCGCTATGTCGCAAAATACACCATCAATGCCGCGAGGACATTTGGCATCGCCGACCACGTCGGCTCGCTGCAGGACGGCAAGCTTGCGGACATCGTGGTCTGGCGCCCTGCATTCTTCGGCATCAAGCCTGAACTGGTGATCAAGGGCGGCTTCATTGCGTGGGGCGCGATGGGAGACAGCGCGGCCTCGCTGATGACCTGCGAGCCGATGCTGATGCGCCCGCAGTGGGGCGCGTTCGGCCGCGCGCCGGCGGCGCTGTCGGCCTGCTTCGTGCATCCGCTCGCGCTGGAGCGCGATCTCGCCGGCTCCCTCGGCCTGTCGAAGACACTGCTGCCGGTGAAGGGGACGCGCAAGCTCTCCAAGCGCGACATGCTTTGGAACGATCTCTGCCCGAAGATCTCCGTCGACCCTGAAACCTTCGACGTCTTCGTCGACCGCGCGCTTGCGACCTGTGAGCCGGCACGCGAATTGCCGCTGGCGCGGCGCTATATGCTGAGGTGATGCGATGCTCGACAAGCTGCGCCCTGCAGAGCGCACCGCAACCCACGCCAATCCTGCTGCGGCCCGTGTCGGCATCGGCGGTCCCGTCGGCTGCGGCAAGACCGCGCTGATCGAGGCGCTGATCCCGGTCCTGCAGCGCCGCGGTATCGATTTTGCCGTGGTGACGAACGATCTCGTGACCAAGGAGGATGCCGAGCGATTGCGCCGTTCCGGCCTGATCGATCCGGCGCGCGTCTCCGCGGTCGAGGCCGGTGCCTGTCCGCACACGGTGATCCGCGAGGACCCGACGCTCAACATCGCCGCCGGCGACGATCTGGAAGCGCGGTTTCCCGGGCTTGAGCTGATCCTGTTCGAATCCGGCGGCGACAATCTCGCCTCGACCTTCTCGCGCGACCTGGTCGATTGGTGGATGTTCGTGATCGATGTCGCCGGCGGCGACGACATTCCGCGCAAGAAGGGGCCGGGCCTGCTCCGCTGCGACCTCCTCGTCGTCAACAAGGTCGATCTTGCGCCATATGTGGGTGTCGAGCTCGAACCGATGCTAGCAGAGGCGGTCCGGGTGAGGGGCGGACGGCCGGTGCTTGCGACCAACGCGCGCGCCGGTGCCGGTATAGAGGCGGTTGCCGATGCGATCTCTGCCGCTGTCCTCTTCCGCATTTGACTCCGGCCGCAGCGCCGAAGCGCATCTCGCCGCGGACCTTGCCGGCGGCCGCACCGTGCTGCGGCGCCAGCATGTCGGCTATCCCTTTCACGTCACCCGCGGCTTCTATCTGGACGCGGCGCGGCCTGAGCTGCTCACGCTTTATCTGCAGTCGGCCTCCGGCGGGCTCTATGCCGGCGACCGCCTCAAGCTCGATGTGGACGTTGCCGCCAATGCCGCGTTTCACCTGACGACGCAGGCGTCCACCGTCGTGCATGACGGACGCGAGGCCGGCACGCTGCAGCAGCAATCCATCACAGTCGGTCCGGGCGCGTTCTGCGCGATCGCGAGCGATCCCTGTGTGCTGTTTCCCGGCGCCGATCTGTGCCTCGACACCATCGCGACGGTGGCGGAGGATGCGGTGCTGTTCCTGGCCGACGGATTTGCCGTTCACGACCCGCGGCAGGCGGGACGGCCGTTCGCATCGTTCTCCAGCCGGCTGCGCATCCTGCGTCCCGACGGCCGCGTTCTGCTGCTCGATCGCGGATCTATCCGGGGCAATGAGGCGCGCGCCGGCTCGCTCGGCGACATGGCGGCCGCTGCGAGCGTCGTGCTGATCGCTCCGCCGGACAAATTGCCCGATGTTGGAACCCTCGGCCAGATCGTTGATGGCTGCGGTTGCCTGTCGGGTGCTTCGCCTACGCCGAACCAAGCTGGACTCGTGATGCGGATATTGGCGCCGGACGGCGGCACGCTCGCGCGGGGGCTCGAAGCGGCGTTCCATGTCGCCGGACGCGCGGCGCTCGGCTCCGATCTCGTGCGCCGGCGCAAGTAGGCTCAGCGCCGCGCCAGGCGGAAATAGAGTTCGGACAGTCGCCCCGGCAAATCCTCGATCCGGTGCACCATCATCGTGTTGCCGCGCCCGAAGATCCGCGACGCCGCCTGGATGCCGGCCTTGCCGAGCACCACGCCGTAGGCATCGACGCCGGCGTTCTTCAGGCCGAGCGCAGCGCGGCGCGCATCCTCGACCAGGTCGAGCGGATCGGACACGTCGATATCGGACGGCTCGCCGTCGGTCAGCACGATCACCAGCTTGCGGCCGGAATTGGTCTTGCCGATCACCTTTCCCGCATGACGCAGCGCGGTGCCGAGCCGCGTCGACAGTCCCGATCTCAGCCCGGCGAGCCGGGCCACGCAGCTCCGGTCATACGGCTCCTCGAAGGATTTTACCGTGGTCATCCTGACGTCGTCGCGTCCGTCCGAGGCGAACGCCTTGAGGCTGAAGGGATCGCCGAGCCTTCCCATCGCCTCCGCCAGCACCGCAACCGCCAGGCGCTCGACATCTAGAATGGTCGCGCCGGAGGCGAGCCGGTCTCGCGTCGACTCCGAGACATCGATCAATAGCAGCGCCGCGAGATCGCGATGAACTGATGTCGACGAGCGGAACACGCGCGGATCCGGCTCCTGCCCGATGCGCAGCGCGATGCCGGCGTCGAGCGCGGCGTCGATATCGATGTCGTGGCCCCTATGCTGCCGGTTAAGACGAATGGTGCGGCCGATCCGTACCCCGCGCACCAGTCGTCCGATCCGGCTGCGCAGCGCCTCTGCATGGTCGAGCGCGGCTTCGATCAGGCGCGGATCGCCGACGTACGCCGCCACCTCGCGCACAATGGTCCATTCGGGGCGTTCGATGCCATGCGCGCGGTCCCATTCCGGATATTTTGCGATGATGGTGCCGCGCTCGTCCGGCGCCACCGGCCGGCCGCGTCCGAGCGTTTCACCTTGTTGGTCTGGTTCGTTGCCGTTGCCATCAGGCGCTTCCTGCCGCTCCATCCGCACTGCATCGACCGGCAGTTCCATCACCTCGCCTGAGGGAGGAGCGTTCTCGCCGAAGTCCCATAGTCCCAGGCCGTCGTCGCGATAGACAGGCTCGACGACGTAGGTCTTGACGTTGAACTGCACCCGCATCTGGCCGAGGTCGTTGCCCAGCAGCATGCCGATCTCGCGGCTGATGGCGGGGTCGTCGATGCGAGGCAAGGCCGCCTGAAACATTGCGCGGCCCTTGGCGACAAAGCTGTCGTCATCGACATAGGCGGGATCGAACAGCGCGCGCGCCAGCCGTGCCAGCAAGGTCGGTGCCGCCACCACACCCGACGGCGTCGCCACGTGATAGGGCGCCCACAGCCGCCGCAGGCCCGGCAATTGCCGCATCGCCAGCGTCTCGATACGGGCGTCCTCGATCAGATTGACGAGTGCGATCTGCAGCGGCTTCAGCGTGCCGACCGGAAACAGCCCGTTGCCCAGCACGAGATGCGCCTGCGCATGCGCCGCCGCGGCGCGGAACAGCGCTCGCGCCGCATCGCCCTGCACGCCGCGAAAGGTTTCCGGCAAGCGGATCAAGGGGCCGGCAATCGAGGTCCGCCGCTGCGGCGCCTGGCTGTTGTGGGCGGCAAGGCTGCGCAGCAAAGGCGGCTTGCCCCAGAGCGCAGTGATGAACGCCTTCAGCTCGATCTCGGTTTCCAGGAATGTCACGCTGCCGATATCGCGCGCGATCATGCGGCGCGCGAGCTCGTCCTCGAGGTGGAAGAATGCCAGCCGTCGCGCCTTGTTGCCGGATGCCAATTTCAGTCCGGCCGCGACGAAATTCTCGAAGGCATCGATCGTGCCGGGGGCGAGAATTGCGGCGATGTTGTCTGCGGTCGGCGCAACCGATTCCGGCGCCTGCTGCGCCAGCAGATCCATCACCCGCCACCATCGCGCCAAAGCCGGGCCGCTGCCGAAGAGGCGCGAGGCAATCGGCAGCGCCTTCAGCGCGGCGGTCGCAGCCTGCGCGCCGGCGTTTCGGCAGATGTCGGCCGCAATCTGGCCCGCTACCAAAAGCGGTGCGATTTCCCGATGGTCACCTGTGTTCTTGCTCGCCTCCCAATAGGCGATCAGGCAGGCGGGCCCGGCATTGACATGCGCGAGCGTCAGCACGGCGCCGGCCCAGGCTTCGAGCTCGTTCACACCGAAACGCTGCGAGAGATCGTCCCAGGCTATCAGGAACATCGGCCGCAGCGTCTCGCGTTGGAGCATCAAACGATGGATCCGGCGCGTCGCGCTGTCCTCCTCGTCGGGAGGCACCAGCTGCAGCGTGACCTGCTTGGCTGCGTTCACGGCAGGCAGGCCTGGATGGCGTCGCTGAGCGCCGCGCGGATGTCAGGGTTATCGGTGATCGGCAGCACGATGGAGGATTGCACGGCGACGTCGAGCGGCAAGCCTGCGCGCACCATCCGCCCGGCATGGATCAGCATGCGGGTGGAAGCGCCCTCGTCGAGGCCGTGGCCCTGCAGATTGCGCGAGCGCTGCGCGATCGCGACCAGGATGCCGGCAAGCTCGTCATCGGTGCCGCACTCGCGGACGATGATGGCGGCTTCCGTGGTCGGCGGCGGATAGGAGAAATCGATCGCGACGAAGCGCTGCTTGGTCGATTCCTTCAGATCCTTGACCGCGCTCTGGTAGCCCGGATTGTAGGAGATCGTGAGCTGGAAATCGCCGTGCGCCGGCACGATCTCGTTGTGCTTCTCCAGCGGCAGGATGCGGCGCGCGTCGGTAAGCGGATGGATCACTACGGTGGTGTCCTGCCGCGCCTCGACGATCTCGTCGAGGTAGCAGATCGCGCCGTGGCGCACCCCGAGCGTCAGCGGCCCGTCGTGCCACACGGTTCCCTGCGGCTCCAGCAGGTAACGCCCTGCGAGATCGGCGGCAGTCATGTCCTCATGCGCTGCCACCGTGATCAGCGGCTTGCCGAGCCGCCAGGCCATGTGCTCGACGAAGCGGGTCTTGCCGCAGCCGGTCGGTCCCTTCAGCATCACCGGCAGGCGCTCGGCATAGGCGGCCTGAAAGGTCTCGATCTCATGGCCGAGCGGCTGGTAGTAGGGCTCGTCGGCGATCCGGTAGGCGTCGAGATTCATGAAACATCCTCCGTGCATGACGAAGGATTGATGCCGCGAGGCCGAGCGCCACCGTCCCTCCGTGAATGGGATTGGCAGTCGTTGCCTTGGAACACGCTGCAGCATCGAAGCGTGCGAACAGGCGAATAGCGCCTTAATCAATTACAGCCCGAAAGGCCGGACAAAACAAGTGGATTCGAGCGGATCGGCCAGATCTCCATGGGCATGTACTGCACCTGAGCGGCAGGCGAACGACGGATCCATGTCAGCAATCCAACGTGGTCTCGCGCTCCCATTGCGTGAGGTGTCGTGAAAAGTCGTTCCACTCCTGGTGCTTCAGCTTCAGATAGGCCGGCACGTATTCGCCGAGGCTGTCGCTCAATAGTCTGGAGCCTTCCAGTGCTCGTAGGGCATCGAGCAGGTTGAGCGGGAGTTTCTTGACGTCCTGCACCAGATGGCCGTCAGTGTACATGTTGATGTCGAGGCGCCTGCCGGGGTCGCGGTTGCTCTGGATGCCATCGAGCCCGGCGGCCAGGATGGCGGCCTGCATGGCATAGGGATTGGCCGCGCCGTCAGCGAGGCGCAGTTCGAACCGTCCCGCTTCAGGTATTCGGATCATGTGCGTCCGGTTGTTGCCCGAGAAGGTGACCGTGTTCGGGCTCCAGGTTGCCCCGGACAGCGTGCGCGGCGCGTTGATCCGCTTGTAGGAGTTCACCGTCGGATTGAGAATGGCCGCCAGCGCGTCGGCAGAATGAATGATGCCGCCGATAAAGGCGTATCCGATCGATGAAATGCCGAGCTCGCCCTTTTCGTCTTCAAAGAGATTCCTGTTGCCCTTCCACAGCGAGACGTGGACGTGACAGCCGTTGCCCGTAAGGCCGGAGAACGGCTTCGGCATGAAAGTCGCGCGAAGCTGATGCTTCTCGGCAATCGACTTCACCATGTATTTGAAAAAGGCGTGGCGGTCGGCGGTAACCAACGCATCGCTATAGTCCCAGTTCATCTCGAACTGGCCGTTCGCGTCCTCGTGGTCGTTCTGGTAGGGATTCCAGCCCAGTTGGAGCATGCCGTCGCAGATTTCGCTGATCACCTCGTAGCGCCGCATCAGCGCCGACTGATCGTAGCAGGGCTTGGCCTGACGATCGGAGATGTCGCCGATGTTCTCCCCGTCCGGCGAGATCAGGAAGAATTCGCATTCGACGCCGCTCTTGAGCTGAAAGCCGCGGTCGGCCGCCGTTGCGATCAGTCTCTTCAGCATATTGCGTGGCGCCTGCTCGACCAGCTTGCCGCCCATCCATGGATCGGCGGCTAGCCAGCCGACCTCCGGCTTCCAGGGAAGTTGAATCAGGCTGTCCGGATCGGGAATGGCAAGGATATCCGGATCGGCCGGCGTCATGTCGAGCCAGGTGGCGAAGCCGGCGAAACCGGCGCCGTTCCTCGCCATGCCTCCGATCGCTTCGGCCGGAACAAGCTTGGCACGCTGGGTGCCCAGCAGATCGGTGTAGGAAATCAGGAAGTACTTGATCTTCCGTTCTTTGGCGGCTTCAGCAAGATCGATCGACATGGTGCCTCTTCATCAGCGGTAAGTGTCAGTATCGGTCCCGGCCAGGAGTCCAATTGGTGCCGACGAGCGGAACGCGCGCGATCGCAGCCGCTTCGACGGTGAGTGCGACAAGGTCTTCAGGTTCGAGATTGTGGACGTGGTTCTTGCCGCAGGCGCGTGCGATTGTCTGCGTTTCCAGCGTAAGAACGGACAGGAAGTTGGCAAGCCGCCGCCCCGCGACGACCGGATCGAGGCGCTTTGCAAGCTCCGGATCCTGCGTGGTGATGCCCGCCGGATCCAATCCCTCATGCCAGTCGTCATAGGCGCCGGCCGTCGTGCCGAGCTTGTTGTATTCGCTTTCGAGCGCCGGGTTATTGTCGCCCAGCGCGATCAGCGCCGCCGTGCCGATCGCGACCGCGTCGGCTCCGAGGGCGAGCGCCTTGGCGACGTCGGCGCCGTTGCGAATGCCGCCGGAGATGATCAACTGCACCTTGCGGTGCATGCCCAGTTCCTGGAGCGCCTCCACCGCGGGGCGCACCGCCGCCAGCGTCGGAATACCGACGTTCTCGATGAAGACCTCCTGCGTGGCGGCCGTTCCGCCCTGCATGCCGTCGATCACGACGACATCCGCACCGGCCTTCACGGCCAGGGCCGTGTCGTAATACGGGCGGCTCGCCCCAACCTTCACGTAGATCGGCTTCTCCCAATCGGTGATTTCGCGCAGTTCCTCGATCTTGATCTCGAGGTCATCGGGGCCGGTCCAGTCGGGGTGACGGGAGGCGGAACGCTGATCGATGCCTTCCGGCAGCGTGCGCATCTCGGCCACGCGCCTGGAGATCTTCTGTCCCAGCAGCATGCCGCCGCCGCCAGGCTTGGCGCCCTGGCCGACCACGATCTCGATGGCATCGGCGCGGCGCAGATCGTCGGGGTTCATTCCGTAGCGTGAAGGGAGATATTGGTAGACGAGGAGCGACGAATGAGCGCGCTCCTCGTTGGTCATGCCGCCGTCGCCGGTCGTCGTGCTGGTTCCGACCGCGCTGGCACCGCGGCCGAGCGCTTCCTTTGCCGTGCTCGACAATGCGCCGAAGCTCATGCCGGCAATGGTGACGGGCGTCTTGAGGTGGATCGGCTTTTTCGCAAAGCGAGAGCCGAGCACGACGTCGGTGCCACACTTTTCGCGATAACCCTCCAACGGATAGCGCGATATGGAGGCGCCGAGAAACAGCAGGTCGTCGAAATGCGGTACCCGTCGCTTGGCGCCGCCGCCGCGGATGTCATAGATGCCGGTGGCCGCGGCGCGCTGAATCTCAGAAATCGTGTAGCGGTCGAAGGTTGCTGAGAAGCGCGGTTCCGTTCTTATCGGTTTTGGGGCTGCCATCGTCTGCCGTCAGTAGGATGCAATGTTGTCGATGTGGAAGTTGTAGAGACGGCGTGCCGACCCATACATGCGAAACTCGTCGAGGTTGGCGTCTTCGACGCCGGCCCGGTGGAGCAGTGCGGCGAGGCGGGCCTTGTCCTCCTTCGCCATCGGCTTTTCGATACAGTCGGCGCCGAGACTCTTCACCTTTCCCCGCACGAAGATGGTCGCTTCGTAGATGGAATCGCCGAGGGCCTCTCCGGCATCGCCGAAGACGACGAGGTTGCCGGCCTGGGCCATGAAAGCGCTCATGGCGCCGATCGAACCCTTGACGATGATGTCGATGCCCTTCATCGAGATTCCGCAGCGTGCGGCTGCGTCACCATCGACGATCAGCAGTCCGCCGTGACCGGTGGCGCCGGCGGATTGGCTCGCATCGCCCATCACATGAACGACGCCCGACATCATGTTCTCTGCGACGCCCGTTCCGGCATTGCCGTGAATGCGGATCGACGCCTGCTTGTTCATACCGCCGCAGTAATAGCCGACATGTCCGTTGATATCGATTTCGACGGGTGCATCGACGCCCGTTCCGATCGCATGCTTGCCGTTGGAGTTGCTGACTTCCCACAGGGTCTCGTTGGTATCAGGTACGAGACGGTGCAGCGCCGCGTTGAGTTCTCGGACTGTTTGCCGCTCCAGATCGATCACGGGCATTATCGACGTTCCCAAGCGTAGACGGTCGCCGGTTCGGGCTCGAAGACGCGGGCGTTCTCGATGCCTGGCAACACCGAGAGGGCGCGAAACTCGGAGCCAAATGCGACATAGTCATCGGACTCGGCAAGGATGGCCGGTTTGCAGGCGATCGGATCGCGGAGCACGGCGAAGCCGTCGCGGGTACCGACGACGAAGGTGAAGAAGCCGTCGAGTGCGACAAGGCTGGACGTCAACGCCTGCTTGAGGCTGTCGCCTTCGCGCATCCGCCACGTCAGATAGCCCGCGGCCACCTCGGAATCGTTCTCGGTCTCGAAGACGAAACCTTCGCGCTTGAGGCCGCGCCGGACCGCGTTGTGGTTGGAGAGCGAACCATTGTGGACGAGGCACTGGTCGGCGCCCGTCGAGAAGGGGTGAGCGCCATTAGTGGTGACCGCCGATTCAGTCGCCATGCGCGTATGGCCGATGCCGTGGGTGCCTTGCATCGCGGGCAGCGAGAACTGGTCGGCGACGCGCTCCGGCAGGCCGACCTCCTTGTAGATCTCCATCCGGGAGCCGGCGCTGACGAGATGTATCTCGGGATGATGCTCGCGCAGCCAGGCCAGGGCCTGCGCCTGTTGCTCACGGGGTATCGTCAAGACGACATGATTGGAGCGCCGCACCAGATCGACCGGCGCTTTCAGCACCGCGCCGAGCGTCCTCGCCAGATCGCGGTCCACGGCCGCGTCGGCGGCGCGCAGCGTCAGCTTGATGAGATCGTCGGCCCCTGCGCCATAGATCGCTATGCCTGCGCTGTCCGGACCGCGGGCCGACATCGTCGCGAGCATGCGCGAAAGGTGTTCGCCCAGCTCCGGCTGAAGCTGTTCGTTCTTGAGAAACAATCCGACAATGCCGCACATGCGCTGCTCCCTGACTTGGAGAGCAAATGTAGCAGCTTCGGACGCTTCGTCAATCGTGAGGAATAAGTTTTTCCTGATAAGAAATTGGGCGCAATGAGGCAGAATTAGGCGGGACGCCGCGGATACACGATGATCGAGAGGTAAGTCATCGGCCGCTTCACCAGCACTTCGGGCCCATGCAGCGCGCCGGAGTCGAACAGCATGGAATCGCCCGGGCGTAACCGGTAGCTCTTGTTACCGTGACGGTAGATCACCTCGCCAGTGAGCATGTAGATGAACTCTGTGCCGGCGTGCTGGAATCCCGTATAGGCCTCGGCCTCTTCCTTCAGCGTGATGAGGTACGGCTCGACGACGACGTCCTCGCCGCTCACATGTCCGAGCAGTTGGTACACATGTCCCACCTTGGTGCCGCGTCGTTCGATGACCACGCCTTGCTTGGCGCGAACGAAGGAGCAGTCGCGCCGCTCCTCGGATGCCGCGAACAGTAAACTAAGCGGCACAGTAAGCGCGTTCGCGATCGACTGTAGCGTGGAAAGCGACGGCGAAATCTGGCCGTTCTCGATTTTCGAAAGCATGCCGGCCGAGATGTTCGCGGCGCTCGCCAGATCAAGCACCGAGAGATCCTGCTGACGTCGGGTATCCCTGATCTTCGCGCCGAGCGCGCGCTCCAGACTTCGGCTGCTTTCGATCGGCGCATTCGAGCCCGTGCGGTAGTCCGAATTCTCGATGACCGTTTCCTTCGGCGTTGCCGCGCTCTTTCTTTTCATCTGCATGTTATCCCGTTCTTATCAGCGCAAGTCGTAACACGATGGCAGGCGGAGGCGGTAAGAATTTTTCAGCCCGCAACCGCGACGTGTGACTTGGCGTCTGACTTGGCGCCGCGCCGCGGCTTCGTCGGCTCGCAGAACTTCCGAACGATGTCGCGATCAATCGCGGCCGTGCAGTTGCGTCGCCCGACGCAGTAAAAACCGAGCTGTCCTCATTGTAACTGTCAGTGCACAAATTTTACTCTTGAGAAAGTTCGGGTCACTTGTATCGTTTAGAAAATAGATTTCGTGTAGAGAAAATCACTTGAGAGGCTGTTATGCGGGCAGATCGTCGTGGTTTCATGAAAGCAACGCTCGGAGCTGCGACGGTCCTCGCCGCTCCATACGGGTTCGTAAAGAGCATCAATCAGGCGTGGGGAGCTCAGTCCTGGATCAAGAAGGGCGAGCCCATCAAGGTCGGGCTCCTGTTCTCGCTCACCGGCGGCCTCGCGGTGCCGGAGGAGGACTCGACGCTCGTGATGCAGTACGCGATCGACGAGATCAACAAGGCCGGCGGCATCGCCGGTCAACCGATCGAGCCGGTGATCGTCGACGCGAAGTCGGACTTCAACGTCTATTCGGAGAAGACCAAGGAACTCATCCTGCGCAATCGGGTCGTCGCGCTGTTCGGCTGCTACACCTCGGCGAGCCGCAAGGCGATCCTGCCGACCGTCATGGCGCAGAACCACCTGCTTTACTACCCGACCTGCTATGAGGGCGCGGAATGCACTCAGAATACGATCTGCACCGGTCCGCTGGCGAACCAGCACTCGAAGGACCTGATCCCGTTCATGGTCCAGCAGTTCGGCAAGAAGGTCTTCTTCGTCGGCTCCAACTATGTCTGGCCGAAGGAATCCAACAAGAACGCCAAGGTCTGGCTGCAGCAGGCTGGCGGCGAACTGCTCGGTGAGGAATACATCCCGCTCGGCAGTTCGGAATTCGGCCCCGTGCTCAACAAGATCCGGGAGGCGAAGCCGAACTTCATCTTCTCGACCGTGGTCGGTGCATCCGACATCGCCTTCCACAAGCAGTTCAAGCAGGAGGGCTTCAAGGTCGACTCGATGCCGATTGCTTCGCTCACTACGGGCGAGATCGAAACCCGCGCGATGGGCAACGAGTTCGGGGCCGGCCACTTTCTCTCGGCGCCGTATTTCCAGGGGCTCGACAATCCGACCAACCACAAGTTCGTGGAGGGATTCCTGAAGAGCAAGTACGGCAAGAACGGTGTCACCCACTACAATATGGAAGAGACCTATCTTTCCGCCTACGTCTTCAAGTACGGTCTCGAAAAGGCCATCGCCAAGGTTGGCCTGGAGGAGGTGACGCCGCGCGCGATCCGCGACAGTACCGGCGGCATCAAGGTCGAGGATGCGGTTTCCCCGGAAGGACTGATCTGGATCGACGATCAGAACTTCAACGCCTGGCTGAAGCCGAAAATCGGCCAGTGCCAGGCCGATGGCAGCTTCAAGATCGTGAAGGCTTCGGCAGAGCACGTCGCGCCGGACCCGTATTCGATCTATCCGGACCTCGGCAAGTGCACGGCGGACGGCCTCAAAGCTGCCGACGGCAAAGTGCGCAAGAGCGTGATCTGAACACAGCGAAAAACAGCAGCCGTGGCGTGCGCGTCGCGCGCCACGGTCGGCTTGGCACGGAGCGAGCTATGGCGGTCGGATCGTTCTTCACGTCCTTCGATCTCAGCGCGTTCATCAACGCGCTGATCCTCGGAATCAGCATTGCCAGCATCTGGCTGATTGCTGCGTTGGGGCTCACGATCATCTATGGCGCGGTCGGCGTGATCAACATGGCCCATGGCGAGTTCATCATGCTCGGCGCCTACAGTTCGTACATGTTGCAGAGCTTCCTCGGGCTGCCTTTTCTGTTGTGCGTTCCGGCTTCTTTCCTGATCGTTGCCGCGGTCGGCCTGATCCTGGAACGCGGATTGATCCGCTACCTCTACAAACGCCCGTTGGATACGCTGCTTGCCACGTTCGGCGTATCGCTTGTGCTCATGCAGGGGGTGCGACTGATCTTCGGCAGCGATCCCAAATATCTTGCGGTACCGCCGATCTTCTCGAGCAACATCCAGTTCGCCTTCGTCAATATTTCCGTTTTCCGCGTAGTGGTGCTCCTGGTCACCATCGCGGTCGTCGTGGCGCTCTGGGCCCTGTTCTACCGGACGCGTTTCGGTGTTCAGGTGCGCGCGGTGATGCAGGACAAGGAGATGGCGGCGTCCTTCGGCGTCAATGCCGATCGCGTCTACATGCTGACCTTCGCGCTTGGCGCGGGCCTTGCCGGTCTCGCGGGATCTCTTTTCGGTGTTCTCAATATCGTTCTGCCCACGATGGGGGCGGCCTATGTGGTGCAAGCCTTCCTGGTGGTCGTGGTCGGCGGCGGCACGCTGGCGGGCAGCGTGGCAGCGGGTGGCGCGACCGGCGAACTGCAATCGATCTTCGCCTATTTCACCAACGACACTTTCGCCCGCTTCGTGCTGTTCGTGATGATCGTGGTGTTCCTCCGGATACGGCCACAGGGCTTGTTCGCGCCATCCGCAAAGCGTCGGTGAAGGCTGCGGCACCGGGATCGGGAAGGGAATGGCGAAATGAATCTCTATCACAAGGTAAGCGCGCAATGGCTGGCCTATCTGGTCTTCTATGCCGTGCTTGCAATGGTGCCTTTGGTCGTGAGCGATAATTTCCTGCTTAATCAGCTCTCGACATATGGCGTGTTCGCAATGCTCGCGCTTTCCGTCAGCCTGTGCTGGGGCTTCGGTGGCATCCTCAATCTCGGACAGGGCATTCCCTTTGGTCTTGGCGCCTACGGCATGGCGATGACCATGCAGATGCAGTCGCAAGACGAATCGAACCCGATGCCGCCCTTCATGCTCAACAACAGCCTGGATCACCTCCCGCTGTTCTGGGTACCCTTTGGCAATACGACGGTCGGCATCGTGCTGGCGCTCGTTGTCCCGACGCTGTTCTGCGCGATCTTCGGCGGGCTGATGTTCCGCGCCCGCGTGTCCGGCCCGTTCTTTGCGATCATGACGCTCGCGATGCTGAGCGCGTGGTACACGCTGATCCTCGACATTCAACCTTATACCAACGGCGTCAACGGCATCACGCCGCCGGCTGCCCTGAAGCTCGGGGAACTGGTGGTCGATCCCTATAGCCCGGGCGCCTACTGGCTGGTGCTCGGTCTGTTGATCGCCGCAACTGTGGTGGCCAAGCTGATGACACTCAGCCGGTTCGGCCTCGTCGTACAGTCGATCCGCAATGACGCCGAGCGGGTCCGCTTCCTCGGCTACAATGTTGCCGGCTACGAGACCGCCATCTACACCGTGTCCGGCCTCTTTGCTGCCGTGGCCGGCTGCTGCTGGGTCATCCTGACGCAATATGTCTCGCCGGCACAGTTCGATACCACCTTCAGCCTTTCGATAGTGATCTGGGCCGGCATCGGCGGGCGCATGTCGCTGATGGGCGCCATCCTCGGTGCCTTCCTGATCCAGGGCGCGCAGAGCTATCTGGGCGACGCGTTCCTCAATACCTGGCTCCTGATCCTCGGCGGATTCTTCATCCTGGTCGTGCGCTTCCTGCCGAAGGGACTGATCGGGCTGGTCGAAAGCGCGCTGGGCCGGATCTCGATCGGCTCGAAGAAGGGCGGCAACGGCGTTTCCGCCCCGCGCCTCTATCCGCAGCCAGGCGAGTAGGGGGCGGTCATGGGGTTCCTGGAAATCCGCAACCTCTGCAAGAGCTTCGACACCGTCTCGGTGATCAACGACTTCAGCTTCGAGCTCGTGGAACAAACGCTGTGCTGCCTCGTCGGGCCGAACGGCGCCGGCAAGACCACGACCATGGACCTGATCACCGGCCGGCAGAAGCCGACCTCGGGCCGGATTCTGTTCTGCGATGACGATATCACCGGTCTCGACGAGCACGAGATCGCCCGGCGCGGCATCGGCCGCAAATTCCAGGTGCCCGCGGTGTTCCGCGATCTGACGGTGCGGCAGAACCTCGAAGTCGCTTACAGCCGCAGCACCAACCCGCTGAAGAATTTCTTCCGCTTCAGGGAGCCGTTCTTCGCCGAGAAGCTCGACGAGATCCTCGCGCTGACGGGGCTTGGCAACCGCCTGAACGTCGAAGCGGGCATCCTGTCGCACGGCGAGACCCAGTGGCTCGAGATCGGGATGGTGCTGATGCAGAATCCGCGCCTTCTTCTGTTGGACGAACCGGTCGCCGGCATGACCGAATCCGAGATCGAGAAGACCGCTGAGATATTCAACCGCCTCAAGCAGACCAACACGCTCGTCGTCGTCGAGCACGACATGGCCTTCGTCCGCCAGATCGCCGACATGGTCACGGTGATGCATATGGGCAGCTTGCTCGCCCATGGATCGATCGGCGACATCGAGGCCAATGAACGCGTGCGCGAGGTCTATCTCGGCGAGACGGAGGACGCGTGACCATGTTGCTGTCGATGGACCGCGTCACCTCCTATTACGGCAAGACGCCAATCCTGAAGGATTTCTCCTTCGACGTGGAAGAGGGCAAGTGCCTCTGTGTGCTCGGCCGCAATGGCGTCGGCAAGACCACGTTGATGCGAACGATCATGGGCCTGACCGACAGGTCGGTTGGCGAGATCACCATCGAGGGGCAGGACATCGCGTCCTCGCCAACCCATCTCCGGGCCAGGCTCGGTATCGGTTACGTGCCGCAGGGGCGCGGAATTCTCTCGGAGTTCACCGTCCGAGAGAACATTCTCCTGGGTACCTTCGCACGCCACGATGGCCGTCCCGAGATTCCCGAGCTTTGCCTCCAGATGTTCCCCTATCTGAAGGCCAATCTCGACCGCCGGGCAGGCCTCCTGTCCGGCGGACAGAAACAGCAGCTTGCGATTGCACGCGGGTTGGCGGTCGATCCGAAGATCCTTCTGCTCGACGAGCCCACCGAGGGCATCCAGCCCAATATCGTGCATGAGATCGGCGAAACCTTGCTGACGCTCAACCGCAAGCTCGGCATCACGCTTCTCCTGACCGAGCAGCACATCCGCGTGGCTCGGCGGCTGGGGGATGCGTTCCTCATGGTCGACAATGGACGCGTGGTCGCCGGCGGCCCGATGGCCGAACTCACCGATGACGTGATCCACAAGTATCTCACCATCTAGTCAACACGGAGCAGATAGATGATTCCGATACCCCGGCCCTCTTCGTCCGATGCGCAGCGCATGATCAAGGAGCACAAGGAATGCATCGACTCCATGAAGGGGGTCGCCGGCAACAGCGTGCTCAAATGCGCGACGGCGGGCGACACCACCACGGTCACGGGAGGCATTCACGAGGACTTCCAGCTCAATCGCGTCCTGCTGCGCATGCGGGCGCAGCCGGCGAAAGGCAAGCTCGTCGTCGTCTGCACCAAGGTCGAAAAGGAGTGGCGCATCGCCCGCCTTTCCGGCATCCGCGGCGTGCCGCCGGAATTCATCAACGACAAGGTCTATGACAATGAGCAGGACCCGCAGCATGACATCTTTCTGATGCGGCTGGAGGAGTTCGCTGAGTACGACGGTTTCCCGGAACACTTCCGCGAGGGATGGAAACGCCGAGACGACATGTGGGCGACGACCTGAAGGTTCAATGAGAAAAGTCAACTGTTGAGGGCACAATCATGAGTTGGATGACGATCACCGGCTACGCTGACAAGTTCAGCGTCCATCCGGGAGACACCATCAAGTTCTTTGTCAATTGCGACGGACCGGCCGACTACCAGGCGGAGATCGTCAAGATGATCCATGCCGACACCAATCCGCGCGGGCCGGGATTCATCGAGGAGAAGATCCAGGCTTCCTGCAACGGCACGTACAAGGGCATGAAGCAGGAGATCTACAGCGGCTCCTACGGATTCGTGGTCGACAAGCCGCAATTCCGTCTGGAAAGCGTAACGCTGCAGTGCTGGATCTGGCCGACCGCGCCGAAGACGCATCCCAAATACTGGAAGCACGGCGCGCAGGGCTTGGTCACCAAGTGGCACGACGGCAACGGATACGGGCTCTTCATCAACGAAGCGGGCTGCGTCGAATTCCGCGTCAACGACCAGGTCATCACCACCGGCGCGCCGCTTCGCGATCATGCCTGGCACTTCGTGGCGGCGTCGTTCGATGCCAAGACCGGAGAAGCCATTCTCTATCACGAGCCGCAGATCGTCTACGCACTTGATCCGGAGATACCGCCGGTCACGAAGAAACTCTCGACCAAGCTCACCTATGCGCCGGGAACGCCGACCGTGATCGCCGGCTATTGCGGCTCGTTCAGCGACGCCCCGCAGGGCAAGGCTTCGGTGCCGGCGGGCATCCTCATCAAGGGACATTACAACGGCAAGATCGACAGTCCGCGGATCTGCAACAGAGCGCTGAGCCGGCTCGAGATCGAGACCATGAAGCTCGGTGCGCAACCGGGTCTCAGCGAGCGGCGCAATTCGGGCCCGACCGGCAAGCTCTCCGAGGCCATCGTCGCATCATGGGATTTCTCCGACGGGATCAACACGCTGGTCGGGAAAGACAAGGGGCCATATTTGTTCCATGCCACGATCGTCAATTGCCCAACCCGGGCGATGACCGGCTACAACTGGGAAGGCCAGGTGTTCGACTGGAAGGTCGCACCGGAACAATACGGCGCCATCCATTTCCATGACGACGATATCGATGACGCCCGCTGGAGCACGAGCTTCGAGTGGAACGTGCCGAAGGGCACGGGCAGCAAGTTCTACGCCGCGAAGCTGACGGCGAAGGACGGAAGCGAGGACTACATCCCGTTCTGGGTGGTGCCTCGCGTCGGCGAAGAGACCGCGAAGATCGCCTTCATGGTGCCGACCATCAGCTACATGGCCTATGCCAACGAGCATCTCGCCAACAATGCCGGCGGCGCCGAACTGCTGGTCTATCGGGTGCCGATCATGCAGCAGCAGAACATGTTCCTGTCGGAGCATCGCGAATACGGTGGATCGATCTACGACACCCACACCGATGGCAGCGGTCTTTGCCTGTCGTCGCGGCTGCGGCCGATCCTCAGCATCCGGCCGAAGTACGATCACTTCCTGGCGCAGGCACCCTGGCAATACCCGGCCGATCTGCACATGATCTACTGGCTGGAGAAGAAGGGCTACGAGTATGACGTGATCACCGACGAGGACGTCACCTATGATGGCCTTGCGCGGCTTGAGAATTACAACGTTATCATCACCGGGTCGCATCCCGAGCACAACAGCGGACCGCAGCTCGATGCGCTCCACAACTACATGCAGCGCGGCGGCCGCTTCATGTATATGGGCGCGGACGGCTGGTACTGGGTGCACTCCTATCATCCCGCATATGACGGACAGGGTCGCGGCATCGTCACGGAGATGAGGCGCTGCGAAAGCGGCATTCGCACCTGGCGTGCCGATCCCGGCGAATATTATCACCAGGGCACGGGCGAACTCGGCGGCATGTGGCGGTTCCGCGGACGCTATCTGCATACGGTAGCCGGCACGGGCATGTCGTCGGAAGGTTTCGACATCTCGACCTACTATTCGAGGACTCCGGAGAGCAACGACACGCGCGTAGCCTGGGCCTTCGAGGGCATCTCCTACGACGAGAAGCTCGGCAATTTCGGTCTCGTCGGCGGCGGCGCCGCGGGCACCGAGCTCGACATCGTGGATACCATGCTCGGCAGCCCGCCGCACACGCTGGTGGTGGCAACCTCCGCAGGCCGCCACACAGAAGGCTATCTGCTGGTCATGGAGGACTACGGCTTCAACCAGCAGGGCCTTGACGGAACTCAGCACCCGCGCGTGCGCTCCGACATCGCCTATCATGAGACGCCAAACGGTGGCGGATCGTTCGCGTTCTCGTCGATCGCCTTCTGCGGCGCGCTGCCCTGGAACAACGGCGACAACAACATCTCGACGCTGGTCGGCAACGTACTGAACCGCTTCATGCAGGACGGTCCATTGCCGATGCCAGATCCGGAGGCGATCATCCATCGTGGCCGCGCCGACTACGACCAGCCGATGAACAAGGCGCGCAAGTAGCGCAGGAGAGGACGACGAAGGCGGCGCGGGTTTTTGCCAGCGCCGCCTCCGTGACGGAGGCGCAACGATGCTGACTCATCCGGATACGGTCTATATCGACGCGGGTATCGATTTCCTCGATCCCCGGCTCTATTCATCGTGTCGCGCGCCGTTCGGGCTCGCGACGATGCTTCCCCGCCGCGCCTATACATCGGAGGTGTTCGAGCGCCTCGAGAACGAAAAGGTCTGGACGCGGGACTGGGTCTGCATCGGCACGTCGCCCGAAATCCCCGATCCGCTCGATCTGCTTCCCTACACGATCGGCCAGCACGCGATCCACGTTCAGCGATTGCCCGATGGCGGTTTGCAGGGACGGTTCAACAAGGCGCAGCACGGCGGCTGCCGGACGATACCGGCACAGTGCCGCACCGGCAAGAAGACCAGATGTTCCTACACCTCCTGCGGATTCAGCCGCGACCGCGACGTCATCCTCGCCAACGCCCTCGCCGAGATGTCGCCGCAGATGGGTCAGTATCTCGGTGCCGTGCCGGAGCGCCTTCTGCCGGTGAAGGTCAGGACCTCTGGCCCGCTGATCTTCGCGAACATCGATCCGACGCTGGACGCCGAACAGCGGCCGCTGCTTCCGGAATGGACGGAGAACCTTGTGCGCCTGGAAGGTCACTGGCAGGAACACCGTTCGAACTGGAAGCTTGCGGGTGCGACGATCGTCGACATCGCGCGCTCCAGCCTCGCCGGTGGCGGCGCCACCAACCATGTCAGCGCCGAATGGACGTTTCCCAATCTCGTTCTTGTCCGGTCCCGCTACGCAACCCTTGTGGTGGTGTTGCAGCCGACCGCACTGGACCAGACGCTCTGGCGGCTCTCCTTCTTCAGCCCGCCTGAGCTCTCGCGTTCCGCACATGAGGCCGCATGCGGCGGCCTCATGCGCCTGCTCGACCAGGCCGCCGGGCAGGCGTCCTCGCTGCAGGAGAAGATTGAGCTCTCGCTCGCGTCGGATCCGTCCGAGTCAAGCCGCGCCGGCTGGCTGTTCAACCAGGCCTTGATTGAGCGGGTCACCCGACATCATGTCGCCTACTGGAGTGCCCCCTTGATGCGAGCTTGAAGGGAGGAGGTGCATGGTTTTCAGCGTACAGCAGGTCAAGTACGAATTCCTCGCCTACATCAAGGAATTCGATCAGTCGTTTTCGAGCTGGTGCGTCGGCATCTCCGACGCGCCGAAACAGACACTGTTCGAGCAGCACGGCGTGCGTGCCGACGCGGATCCCTGGCTTTACAAGCAGCTCCTGACTCACCGGGCGGCGCGCACGGTCTATGATTATTTCGTGGGTCATCTGAAGACGGCGGGCGTCCAGCCGGCGGGCGACTCCAACGATTTCGACTGTGTGTATCTGTTCAAGATGGCACCCCATACGCGTCAATGAGGAGAAGCCCATGCTGACCACCGCCGATGGAGAAGCCGCCTTTATCGATCGCGACTACGCGAAAGCGCGCGAAATCTGGGAGCCGCTCGCCGAACGCGGCGATGCCGAGGCCGAGGCATGGCTCGGTTCGCTCTATGCCAACGGGTTCGGGATCGAGAAGGATCCGACGCGCGCCTTCGCGCTGTATCTGCGCGCGGCCGAGAAAGGCAATCCGCTCGCGGCGAACAATGTCGGAGCGATGTATGCCAAGGGCGAGGGCGTCGCGACCGATGCGGTGCGGGCGGCGTCATGGTTTCACCGGGCCGCCGAACAGGGCGATGCGCTGGGCCAGTTCAACTACGCCGTCGTGCTCACCAAGGGACAGGGCGTGGACGCTGATATGAAGCAGGCGGTGGAATGGTATCGCCGGGCCGCCGAGCGGGGACATTACCCGTCGCAGGGACGACTCGGCTATTGCTACGCCAAGGGACTCGGCGTTGCCACCGATCCGATCGAGGCGTTTGTCTGGCTCAGCGCGGCGGCACAGCACGGCGTCGGGTTTGCGATGGCCGAGCTCGAAGAGTTGGTACGTGGCATGGGCGAGGAGCAGAAGCGCGAAGCGCGGCGTCGCCTTGCCGAGCGGCTCAGTGCGCGAAACGCAGCGCGGCTGTCGGCCTGAGTATTGAGGCGGCCGCGCGGCTTCGGCACGAGGTCGCCCCAAACGCGGTGAGCTGCCTACTTGCCGCGCCCGCCGGCGGCCAGCAGGGTATTCTGCAGCAGGCAGGCGATCGTCATCGGCCCGACGCCGCCCGGAACGGGCGTGATCGCACCGGCGATATGTCTGGCCTCTTCAAAGGCGACGTCGCCGACCAAGCGTCCCTTCGCTGCGCCTGCGCTGGGCAGCCGGTTGATGCCGACATCGATCACGATCGCGCCGGGCTTGATCCAGTCGCCGCGGACCATTTCCGGCCGGCCGACGGCCGCGATCAATATGTCGGCCTGGCGGCAGACGGCCGGCAGGTCGCGACTGCGCGAATGGGTCATCGTCACCGTGCAGTCGGCCTGCAGCAACTGTTGCGCGATCGGCTTGCCGACGATGTTCGATCATCCGACCACGACAGCGTCGAGGCCGCGCAGGTCGGTTGCAACGGTTTGCAGCAGCATCATGCAGCCGAGCGGCGTGCAGGGCACAAGGCTGGGCAGGCCCCGCATCAGGCGTCCGGCATTTTCCGGATGGAAGCCGTCGACGTCCTTGGCCGGATCGACGGCGCGGATGACGCCGTCCGTGTCGATATGTTGCGGCAGCGGAAGCTGCACCAGGATTCCGGCGACCTCTTCGTCGGCGTTCAGCCGCGAAATGAGCGCCAGCAGCTCGTCCTGCGATGTCTCGGCCGGAAGGCGGTGTTCGAACGAGCGCATCCCAACGGCAACGGTTTGACGTGCCTTCGAGCCGATATAGACCTCGCTCGCGGGATCGTTGCCGACGAGGATCACGGCCAGCCCGGGAATGCGACGGCGCTGCTCCTTCCAGCGTGCGATCTCGGCTGCGATCTGAAAGCGCTGCCGCTCCGCCGCCGCATTGCCGTCAATGATGGTCGCTGTCATCGTTCAATCCCTGAAGACCACAGTCCGGACGCCGTTGAGAATGACGCGGCCGTCGATATGCCAGAACACCGCCCGGGACAGCACGCGCCGCTCTATGTCGCGTCCCTTGCGGACCAGGTCGTCCGGCTGATCCTGATGCGAGATGCGCTCGACGTCCTGCTCGATGATCGGCCCTTCGTCGAGATCGGCCGTCACGTAGTGCGCGGTCGCCCCGATCAGCTTGACGCCACGGCTGTGGGCCTGGTGGTAGGGCCTCGCACCCTTGAAGCCCGGCAGGAAGGAATGGTGGATGTTGATGCAGCGTCCGGCGAGCTTGGCGGACAACTCGTCCGACAGGATCTGCATGTAGCGCGCGAGGACGACGAGATCGACCTTTCGTTCCTCCACGATCTTCCAGATCGCAGCTTCCTGTTGCGGCTTGGTCCGCGGAGTGACTGGGAGATGGTCGAAGGGAATGCCAGTCAGGTCGTGATGGATGTAGGTCTCGCGCGGATGGTTCGAGACGATGCCTGCGATGTCGATCGCGAGCTCGCCGATCCGCCAGCGATAGAGCAGGTCGGCAAGGCAATGATCGAAGCGCGAAACCAGGATCAGGAGCCGCGGCCGTTCGGCCTGGGCACGCATCGTCCATTTCATCTGCAGGCTGTCCGCGAGTGACAGAAGCGCCTCATGAAAGGCGGCGATCTCGCCGCCGGCTACGAAGTTGAACCGGATGCGGGCGAAGAAGATGTTGGTCTCGACGTCGTCATATTGATGCGCCTCCTGGATGTTTCCACCGCATTCGAACAGGGCGCGGGCGACGGCGGCGACGATGCCGGGGCGGTTCGGGCATGAGAATGTCAGGATATGGCTGTTGGTCGGCATGGCGGATTGCTTCGGCGCTGAAGGTGTGAGGTCCTGATGAGAAGCTATTGCTGGACTGCCCCTTGCCATTGGCAGCCGAATTCGGCTGCGCTGCTCGCGAACCACTCCCAGAAGCTTTGGGAGAGGCTACGGAACAGGGCGATCTCGAAACAGGCGCTGCCGTCCGCGCCATCGTCGCACCGCCAGATGGTGGCGCCGATATGCGAGACGATCGTGGTCGCCGCGTCGCCCGGCTTGAACGCGCGCGGGTCCAGGTCGATGGGGAAGCCTTTGGCGAGCGTGTCCCGGATGGCGGGACCGCCGACGCGAAACACCACATAGCCGCCGCTTTGATCGGATACAGAGGCGAGCGGCGCGACGAGCGCCCGGAGCGAGCCGCTGAACACGTGGCCACCGCCTTCGCTCAATGCCAGCCAATGATGTGGACCGATGCCGGTGAAGGATACGGAGCCGGCGCGCACGATGGCGGGCCGACCAGGCAGCTCGAGCAAGAAATGCTGTCGGATGCGTTCTCGCAAGGATGCGTCCTGCCCGTGGCGCGCCTGCATGGTGGCGATCCCAAGACCGCAGCGCTCGGTGATCGTCACGCCGCCGCCGGGCTGCTGCGGCAGACCTGCAGCCAGCAAGGCCGGCAGCCCGGAGAGTGCCATGTCAGCCATGGAGACGCTTTCCTTCAAGATCAAAGAAGATGGGGGAGACCAGTTCGATCTCAGTGTCGCCGCCGCGTACCGGATCATAGGCGCGCAGGCGTTGTCCGATCCGCGCCGGCCCGCGCTTGATGAAGCCGAGACCGATCCAGTGTCCGAGCATCGGCGAGAAAGCGACCGACGTGACATAGCCTTGGTCGTTCTCCATGGTCGCCTGGGCTCCTGGCGCCAGAACATGCGCGCCGGCGCGAAGCCGCGTGGCCTTGTCGATGGGCTGGATCCCGACCAGCGCCGGCCGCTCCGGGTCGACGAGTCCGGGGCGCTCCGCCAGCAGGCGGCCGATAAAATCCTTCTTCTTCGACATCATGCGACCAAGGCCCAGATCGGCCGCAGTCGTCATGCCGTTGAGTTCGTTGCCGGCGACGTGTCCTTTCTCGATGCGCATCACGCCGAGCGCTTCGGTGCCGTAGGGGATGACGCCGAATTCGGAGCCGGCTTCCATGATCGCTCGAATCGAGGCGTCGCCGAAATTGGCGGGCACTGCGAGTTCATAGGCAAGCTCGCCCGAGAAGGAGACGCGGAAGATTCGCGTGAGCACGCCGCGCCAGATGAATTCGGCGCAGCCGAGATAGGGCAGGGCCGCGTCGGAGACGTCGAACGCGTCGCCCAGCAGGCGCTCCAGCAGCGCCCGCGAGCAAGGACCGGCAATCGAATATTGTGCCCATTGCTCTGTTACGGAGACGAGCTGCACGTCGAGCTCGGGCCAAAGCACCTGGCGGGCATGCTCCAGGTGCTGCATGATCTTGCCCGCATTGGCCGTGGTCGTCGACATCACGAAATGGTCGTCGGCAAACCGGGCGGAGGTCCCGTCGTCCATCGCGATGCCGTCTTCGCGTAGCATCAGGCCGTAGCGGACCTTGCCGACCGGCACGGTCGAGAACATGTTGGCGTAGATACGGTCGAGGAAACGGCCGGCATCGGCGCCCTGGATATCGATCTTGCCGAGGGTCGAGACATCGCACACCCCGACCCTTGAGCGGGTCTCCCTGACTTCTCGCGAGACGGTCGCCAGCCAGTCGGCTTCGCCCGGTTTCGCGAACCACTGCGCCCGCAGCCACTGGCCGGTTTCGACGAAGCTTGCACCCTGCTGTTCGGCCCAGCGATGTCCGGCGGTGAGGCGGGTCGGCCTGAAGTGCCTGCCTCGATGATGTCCGGCGAATGCGCCGATCGCCACCGGCGTGTAGGGTGGGCGGAACACGGTGGTCCCGACCTCCGATATCGGCCGCCCGGTCAATTGCGCCATCATCGCATGGCCGTTGACGTTCGAGGTCTTGCCCTGGTCGGTGGCCATGCCGAGCGTCGTATAGCGCTTCAGCAGCTCGACTGACTTGAATCCCTCACGCGCGGCGAGTGCGACATCCTCGCTGGTCACATCGTTCTGGAAATCGACGAAGGCCTTCGAGCGGGAGGCGGCGACATGCCAGAACGGCCTGACGCCGATATGGTCGTCATCGGCTTTGGGCAGGGGCTGAGGTCGTGCCACAAATCCTGCCGCCTCCGCCGCAGCAGTCCCTGCCGCCATGCCTGCACGCAACGCGTCCACCAGCGTGAATCTGCCGCCCGCCGCGCCTGCCACCGTCATGCCGGGAGGCGCCTTGCCCGGGACGAACGCCGCCAGCGCATCCGACCAGTCCGGCCGTCCGCCGAGATGGGTGGTCAGGCCCAGATTGGGATTCCAGCCGCCCGACACCGCGAGCAGGTCGACCGCAAGCTTGCGCGTCTGCCCGTCTGCGCTGCGAACGGAAATGGCTCTCAGTTCATGCGTTCCATGCGTATCGAGCACCTGCGCGCCACGAAAGATCGCAATTCCCCCAAGCTTGGCTTTGTTCTCCAGGTGCGGGTCGATCTCCGTCCGCGTGTCGAGGATCGCCTCGACCTGAACGCCGGCCTTTCCGAGGTCGAGCGCCGTCGTCCAGGCGTCGTCGGAGTTCGCGAAGACGGCCGCCCGTCTTCCCGGGGCTACCGCGAACCGGTTCAGGTAGGTCCGCACGGCCGAAGCCATCATCACGCCGGGCCGGTCGTTGCCGCCGAAAACGATGTGCCGTTCGATCGCGCCCGATGCCAGCACGCTTTGTCTGGCGACGATCTTCCACAGCCGCTGGCGCGGCTGGTGCGGCGGCGGTGACGGAAGATGATCCGCCACGCGCTCTACCGCGCCGAAGGTACGGCCGTCATAGGCACCGAACACGGTGGTCCGGCGCAGCACCCGCACATTCGTCATCGCGTCGAGTTCGGCCGTTGTGTGCTGCGCCCAGGTCGAGCCCGGGTGGTCGTCGATCTCCCGCGCATCGCCGTTAAGCCGGCCGCCCGGGACGTAGTCCTCGTCGCACAAGATCACGCGGGCGCCGGCGCGCCCGGCCCCGAGTGCGGCAGCAAGGCCGGCCGGTCCGCCGCCGATGACGAGAAGATCGCAGAAGCCACGCATCTTCTCGTAGCTGTCGGGATCGGCCTCGCCACTGGCGCGCCCGAGGCCGGCGGCGCGGCGGATCGCAGGCTCATAGACCTTTTCCCAGAACCAGGCCGGCCACATGAAGGTCTTGTAGTAGAAGCCCGCGGCGAACAGCGGCGAGAACAGCGAATTGATCGCGCTAACATCGAATTTCAGGGACGGCCAGCGATTCTGGCTTTGCGCTTCCAGCCTGTCGAACAGTTCGACCGTCGTCGCACGCGTATTGGGCTCGCGGCGCGATCCCTTCCGCAGTTCGACGAGCGCATTGGGCTCTTCCGGGCCTGCGGTGAGGATGCCGCGCGGCCGATGATATTTGAACGATCGGCCGAGCAGCTTGACGCCGTTGCCGAGCAGTGCCGAAGCGAGCGTATCGCCGGCATAGCCGCCATATGTCCTGCCGTCGAACGAGAAAAGCAGCCGCCGATTGCGGTCGACCAGTCCGCCTGAGCTCAACCTGTGCCGCGCCGCTCGGGATGCCGGATCGCCCATGCTCATTTCCCCGCGAAGCTCGCGCCGAGTACATCATGCGCGCGCGTGTCACGGCTGACGCGCAGCCATCCGCGGCATCCATTGGCGTGATACCAGAGCTCCTCGTGCGGGCCGGCCGGGTTGTCGCGCAGATACATCGCCTCGTAGAATCTGCGCGGAGCATCGGCGGCGGTCGGATCGGGGCGCGGAACGGGATCGCCGTAATAGACGAACTCGCTCAGGTCACGCTCACCGCAATAGGGGCAGGGGATCCGCATGTCTCTTGACCGACAGCCTCCAAGTCTCAGTGCAAATTGGGTTGAGCGCCCTGACCTTTTTCGTCGATCAGGTACCCGGTTTCGAAACGATCGAGGCGATAGGCGTCGGCAACCGGATCATGCTGGTCGCGCGCCAGAAGATGCGCGAAGCACCAGCCGGATGCCGGCGTCGCCTTGAAACCGCCGTAACACCAGCCGGCATTGAGATAGAGGCCGTCGATCGGCGTCCGGTCGATGATCGGCGAACCGTCCATCGACATGTCGACCAGACCCGCCCAGGAGCGTAGCAGCCGCAGCCGCCCGATCGCGGGCATCAAGGCCATGCCGCCTTCGCACACGTCTTCGACAACAGGAAGGTTGCCGCGTTGGGCATAGGAGTTGTAGCCGTCGATGTCGCCGCCGAAGACGAGGCCGCCCTTGTCCGACTGACTGACATAGAAGTGCCCCGCGCCAAAAGTGACGACGCACGGGATCAGGGGCTTGATGGCTTCCGAGACGAAGGCTTGCAGCAGGTGGCTTTCGATCGGCAACCGCAAGCCGAGCAGCCCGGCAACCCGGGAACTGCTGCCGGCGACGGCAAGTCCGACCTTGCCGCAACGGATGGTTCCCCTGGTCGTGTTGACCCCGATGACCCGATCGCCGTCGCGCAGGAAGCCCGTGACCTCGCAGTTCTGGATGATGTCGACGCCGCGATCGCTCGCGCCGCGGGCATATCCCCAGACGACCGCGTCGTGACGGGCGGTGCCGCCGCGCCGCTGCAGCAGTCCGCCCTTGATGGGGAAGCGCGCGTTGTCGAAATCGAGGAATGGCAGCATGCGGCGTACAGCGTCCGCATCGAGCATCTCGGCGTCCGCGCCAGCCAGGCGCATGGCGTTGCCGCGCCGACCAAACGCATCGCGTTGCGCATCCGAATGATAGACATTCAGTACGCCGCGCTGGCTCACCATGGCGTTATAGTTCAGGTCCTGCTCCAGGCCCTCCCACAGCTTCATCGACCATTCGTAGAAGGGCTCGTTGCCGGGCAGAAGGTAGTTGGAGCGGATGATCGTCGTGTTACGTCCGGCGTTGCCGGATCCGATCCAGCCCTTCTCGATGACTGCGACGTTGCGCACACCGTGCTGCTTCGCAAGATAATAGGCCGTTGCGAGCCCGTGCCCGCCGCCACCGACAATGACGATGTCGTAGCTCGAGCGAGGTTCGGCATCGCGCCATACGGGCCGCCAGTCGCGATTGCCGCGAAGGGCCTGGCGGGCGAGGGCGAAAAGCGAATAGCGCATGAGTGGGTCGCTGTGGAGAGCTTGTGGACAGCAAAATGCGCTGATATCCAGGTCACCGCATGGCCAAAAACGACCAGAAATTGTCTGTTCGCGACAAACCGCGGAGCAGCCGGATTGGCTTCCTGCTGATCCCAGGATTTGCGCTGATGTCCTATGCGTCCGCCATCGAGCCGCTTCGTGCCGCCAACGTCCTGACCGGCAAGAACCTCTATCGATGGCGGCATATCGCGATCCAGGGTGACGAGATCGTCGCCTCGAACGGCGTGCGTATCCAGGCGGACGCCTCGATCGCCAATGTCGGACGGCTCGATACCATCGTCGTTTGCGCCGGCGGCAATCCGCAAGTCTTCCATCATCCGCCGACGCTTGCCTTTCTGCGCAAGGTCGCACGCCACGGCGTGAGACTGGGCGGGGTGTCGGCGGGGCCGTATCTTCTCGCCAAAGCGGGGCTGCTCGACGGCTACAGATGTACGGTGCACTGGGAGCACATCCCGGCCTTCACCGAGACCTTTCCGTTCCTTCACCTCGGCCATTCATTGTTCGAGATCGATCGCGACCGCTTCACCTGCGCCGGCGGAATTGCGGCACTCGACATGATGCATGCGCTGATCCGCATCGATCACGGGTCATCGGTCGCCGCAGCCGTCAGCGACTGGTTCCTGCAGACGGAGGTTCGCCGCGGCGAGGTTGCACAGCGCCTTTCGCCGACGGAGCGCTTCGGCGTGCATCACCCGAAGCTCGTCGCGACATTGTCGCGCATGGAGCAGAATATCGAGGTGCCGCTTGCACCGAAACGACTGGCCGGACTCGCGGGTATCTCGGTG
Source organism: Bradyrhizobium sp. LeoA1Lang (assembly GCF_055413685.1). Classification (NCBI taxonomy): domain Bacteria; kingdom Pseudomonadati; phylum Pseudomonadota; class Alphaproteobacteria; order Hyphomicrobiales; family Nitrobacteraceae; genus Bradyrhizobium; species Bradyrhizobium sp. LeoA1Lang. The sequence continues at coordinate 96,353 of NZ_JBVAPG010000006.1, forward strand.
CGCCAGCTTGAGCGTCTGTTCGCGCAACATCTCCACACCACGGTCAAAAAACGCTACCTGCAGATACGGATCGAGCGCGCGAGGCTGTTGCTCAGGCAGACCACCATGCCGGTCAGCGAGATCGCGCTTGCCACCGGCTTTTCGACCCCGATGCATTTTTCACGAACCTACCGGGGGCAGTTCGGGCTGACCCCGCGCCAGGAACGAACGGTCGACTAACTAAACGTCAGCTCGTTGTTCTCGTTAACGAGGCGGATCTGCAGGCTGCCGAGTCGGGTTTCCTGCGGGCCTGCCTGTCATCGTGAATCGCCTGTCGATCCGCGGGTGCCGCGCGTCGGTCTTTCGACTGCGGGTGGTTGCTTGCGCCGGCGAAAGGGATTGTAATCGAGCCAATCCGACGCAAAACGAAATCGGGAGCAGGAAACGATGGGAGAGGCCAAAACCCATTACGAGGTGATCGTCGTCGGCGCCGGCGTGGCGGGCATTTACCAGATCAAGCGGCTCGTCGAGCTCGGCATCGACGCCATCGTACTCGATTCGGCTGCCGGCCTCGGCGGCACCTGGTACTGGAACCGCTATCCCGGTTGCCGCTTTGATTCCGAGAGCTACACTTACGGCTTCTCGTTCTCGCGCGAACTCCTCGACGAGTGGCATTGGAAGGAGCGCTTTTCCGGCCAGCCGGAGAATTTGCGCTACCTCAACTACGTCGCCGACAAATTCGATTTGCGCAAGCATATGCAGTTCAATTGCAAGGTCGAGGCGCTGCACTTCGACGCGACGCGCGATCTGTGGCAGGTGAAGATCGGCGACGGCCGTGAGATGACGTGCCGTTTCGTGGTTCTGGCGATCGGCCTGCTTTCAGCGCCGACCATGCCGCGGCTGGAAGGCATCGGGGACTTCCAGGGCCGCTCGTTCCACACCTACTACTGGCCGCATGAGCCGGTCGATCTCGCCGGCAAGAAAGTGGCCGTGATCGGCACCGGCGCCACCGGCATTCAGTTGATCGGCGAGATCGCCGACAAGGTCGGCCGACTCACCGTATTCCAGCGCCGGCCAAACTGGACCGCGCCGCTCAACAACAGCGCGATCTCCGAGGAGGAAATGGCCGACATTCGCTCCCGTTATGACGAGATCTTTGCCGCTTGCGCCCGCACGCCGGGCGGCTTCCTGCACGGGCCCGATCGCCGCGGCTTCTACGAGGTGACGCGCGGGGAGCGGGTGGACCTGTGGGACAAGCTCTATGATGAGCCGGGCTTCGGTATCTGGCTCGCCAATTTCCGCGAAATATTCATGGACGAAGCCGCCAATGCCGAGCTGTCGCAATATATCGCCGATCGCATCCGTCGCCGCGTCAAGGATCCCAAAGTGGCCGAAAAACTAATCCCCAGGGATCACGGCTTTGGGGTGCAGCGCCTGCCGCTGGAGACGAGGTATCTTGAGGCCTATAACCGCGACAATGTGCATCTCGTCGATATCAGCCAGACGCCGCTCGTTCGCGTCACCGAGAAGGGCCTGCGTACCACCGAGCGCGACTATGACGTCGACATCATCGTCTACGCCACCGGATTCGACGCCATCACCGGCGCCTATGACCTGATCGATATCCGCGGCCTGGGCGGCGAGACGCTGGCCGGAAAATGGAAGCATGCACCATCCACCTTCCTCGGCATGCTTGTCCACGGCTTTCCCAATCTCTTGATGCCGACCGGACCGCAAAGTGCGTCCGCTTCGACCAATTTCCCGCGCGGCATCGAGAACGGCGTCAACTGGTGCATGGACCTGCTGCAATACATCTGGGACCGCGGCTACACCCGCGCCGAAGCCACGCGCGAGGCGCAGGAGCGCTGGACCGCGCATGTGGTCAAGATGTACGAGATCATGCTGATGCGCAAAGCCAAGTCATGGTTCACCGGCTACAATTCGAACGTCACCGGTCACGAAGAAGGCACCGTCCGATACTTCGTCTACAACGGCGGCACACCGAAATTCGTCGGCATCATCAACGACGTTGCGGCGAAGGGTTATCAGGAGATCGAGTTCAGCTCGCTCTCGCGTGCCAACGTACAAGCGGCGGTCGCCGGCACGCCAGCTTAGACCTCCGCCTCGTCCGAAGCGTGGCACAGGTGGAAAAACAAGCTGCAAGGAGAAGAGAATGGCCGGAGTGAAACAGGATAGGGATGGCGCGGTCGGAATCCTCATATTGAACGAACCCGAGAGCCTGAACGCGATGACGCCCGATCTTGTGTGTACCGAAAACCTCACCCGAGTTGATGACGCGATGGAATCGCTTAAGCTGGCAGAATGATCGGGCTGTTGTGTTTTGCTCTGGCCGTCCTTGGGTCACCGTTCAAGTCAAAGTTGCGGCTCGAAGCGGAGAACGCGGTGCTTCGACATCAGTTGATTGTCTTAAGGCGCAGGCTGCACGGTCGCGTCCGGCTCACGAACCAGGATCGCTGGTTCTTGATCCTGCTGTATCAATGGTTCCCATCAATCCTGGAGATTCTCACCATCATCCGGCCCGAGACGCTTGTGCGTTGGCATAGGGTCGGCTTTGGCTGCTACTGGCGTTGGAACTCGCGCGCATCGGCGAGGTGATTTCCTATGTCCACAGCGTTTTTGGCGCCAATGTGCGGGCGCTGCCCGGCGGCATCGTGGTTCTGACGTAGCAAAACTTTCACAAAAAATATCGCGACGGGTGGTTGGCTGCGGTGCCTCGGCGTTCGTCTCACAATCAGACCCTGAATGCGCGGCCATCTGCGACGCAGACCCGGTGGCGCATTGCTGCCGATTTTGCTGCTGGAGACCGAGCTGATGCCGTCAACACAATCATATCTGCCATCAAAGCGACGAGATGGGCTCGGCAGCGGCGTTGGGTTGGGCACTTCAAACCGTCTCGCGATCGGACAAAACGGTATCGGTTTCTATCGTGCAGCTCTTCTTGTGGGGGTGAGTGCGGTAGCCTTGCTGTCCGCCGGTCTCGGTGCACAGGCAAGGCCGCTGGGGAGCTCGAGCGTTTCCGTGCCCGTGAATGCAACCGCGGAGCAGGCGGCGGCCGCCGCCCAGCAAGCTCAGATTGCTGCCGCGAATGCCCGCAACTCTCTCGAGCGGGCGACGCGCGCGATCGAGGCGATGCAGGCCGTGCAGGCTGCAGCGCGCAGCGCCGCGCAGCACGTGCCGACCGCCGTCCGAGCGAGCCCCCGCGCCACGATGCGAGCTCGACGATACCAGCGATGGCCATGCGCCGGTAATTCCAGATCGCGGCCGAGGTCGAACGGGTCGCTGATGTTGCCGCTGGTGCCGCTTCGCGTGCCCGGACGGCCGGCGAGTCGTTGCCGGTGTTGTCGTCGTCCTTGCCATGGCGCAAGATACATCCCGTGACGGTGATGATGCCACATTAAGCATAGAGTCAACCGCTGCTTGTGCCGGTGGCAGGTCTTGCCTACCCGTTTTCAATGGACTCGGCCAAAAATATCACCCGGTATCATGCTCTCGACAGTTGGCGTGGCATTTGCGCTTGCATGGTCGCGCTGTTTCACTTCGACGTTATCAGCCATCTGTCGTTCCTGCCGCTCACCAGAAATGCCTACCTGTTCGTCGATTTCTTCTTCGTGCTGAGCGGCTTTGTCATCGCCTCGAATTATCGTTCGCGTCTCGCTGAGGGTTTCGGCACGGGCCGGTTCCTGGTCCCGCGGCTTGGGCGGATCTATCCGCTGCATCTCGTGACCTTGCTGCTGTTCATTCCCATCGACGCTGCGAAGGACGGTATTGGCCCAAACCTCTTGCAGGCCATCGTCACCAACATTCTGCTCCTGCAGGGACTCGGCGTTAATCCGCAGAACTGGTTGAACTTCGCGAGTTGGAGCATCAGCACTGAGTTCGCCGCCTATGTGATCTTCGCCGCCGTCGTGAGCAGGATTGGGCCGGCAGTCTGGCCTTGGCTGCTTCCGATCATTGCGGGGCCGGTTGTGCTCGCCACCATCAGCCCAGACGGGATGAATGCGACTTATGACTATGGGTTGGTGCGCTGCCTTTATGGTTTCGCGCTTGGCGTTCTCGCTTTCGATTTACGAGAGCGCTTCCCAGTGTTGCGCGCACGCCTGGTGCCGTCCGCTGAGACATTGCTCGAGGCGGCGAGTTTCATGCTCGTTGTGGGCTATGTTTCGGTCGCTGGAAGCAGCGTCACTCTGCAGGTGGCCTCGCCGCTGGTGTTTACGCTGGTCGTTCTGGTGTTCGCCCGTGAAGGTGGCGCGGTCAGCCGTTGGCTGACGGTTCCGTCCATGCTCATGATCGGGACGCTGACCTATTCGATCTACATGCTGCATCCGCTCGTCAGGGCGGTGGTGCGGGCCATCCTTATGGTCGTCGAACGCCTTACGCATACGGAATTGTTTATCTCTTACGCGTTGAGCTCGGGCCATGAACCGACGAAAGTTGTCTCTCTGAATGGATCGCTCTGGCTTGGTGATCTCCTGCAAATTGCGATGCTGTTGTTGACCGTCCTGCTATCGGTCGCGACGTATCGGTTTGTCGAAGAGCCCGGGCGTGACTGGGTCAGGCGCTTGCTGGATCGGCGGAAGGTCGGCCCAGTACGCAGCGCACAACCGGCTTTCGATGCATGACGCGCCGAGCTCAAAATGCGTCGGAGGCCAGCCACAGAAGGGCAAGCCCCACGGCCGCTTTGAACTCTGTCTGTCGAGACGGGATTTGGCATGTGCCGATGCGCTCGGCGAGGCAGCAGGGGGCGCGGCCCTCAATTTCCGTAGCGGTCGCGTTGTTGCGCGATGTGGGCGACGCGCTGGATGCGGGTCTTGTATGCAAGACCTGCGGCGGCAAGATCCGCCAGAGCGGTTCCTACTGCCTTGAACATGGTGATGTCGTCGCGAGATCGTCGCCCGTGAGCGGCTCCGCTGCAGAGTTCGGCCAGCGACGCCTTCAAGTCCTGACGTGAGAGAATTCCCGCCTCGATCGGGTGGACGAGATCACCGGCCTCATGGGCCGCCTCATAGGTATCCACGAATATGGCGGAACGCTTGACGACGTCGTCATCCGATTCCCGCATCGCCGGCGTGAAGGCGCCGATGAGATCGACATGGACGCCGGCCTGCAGCCATTCGCCCTTGATCAGCGGCGACGTTGCCAGAGTGGCCGACGTGACGATATCAGCCGTCCGGACGGCACGTTCAAGGTCGGAGACGAACACAGCATCCAGTCCGGCGTTACGGAGACGATCCACCATCCGAACGGCGCTGTCGGCGTTGACGTTCCACACGCTGATCCGGCGAATGTCGCGGACGGCCCGATAGGCTTCCGGCAAAAGGCTTGCGATCCGACCGGAGCCGAGAATGAGCAGGTTGGTCGCGTCTTCGCGCGCCAGATAGGACGCTGCGAGCGCTGACGTCGCAGCGGTTCGCCTAGCGGTGAGGACGTCACCTGCGACCGTCGCGAGTTGCGCGCCGGTGCCGCTATCGAACAGCAGATAGACCGATGTGAGCGCCGGCATCTTGCGCGCGGCATTGCCAGGGAATACGGCGACCAGCTTGATTCCAAGCAGGTCATCGCCTTCCGATTTCTGCTGCCATGAAGGCATCAGCAACAGCGTTGCGTCCGGCTCGCCGGGAACTGGAATCGTATGATGATGTCGCGGTGGAACCGTGCACCCCCCGACAAAGAAGGTGCGCAGATGCCGGATCAGCTCGTCCATCGGGAGAAGGCGCGTTGCCTCCTTTGCATCAATGGTCTGCAGCGATTGTTTCTCGGTCATGGCTTTTCTCATTGCAAGAATTTGCGTCGCGGCTCTCGCGCGGCGTCCGCATGCTTTCGCGATTGCCGAACCAAATCGACGTTGTGCTCCGGCATGCCGGACGAGGACACGCCGGGACGTCAATGCGGTCGTCCCGGCGTGTCAGTTCGCGCGGCTCAGCGGTCAATCAGGGAAGAATTGGCGGGTGATAGGTGAACGTCGTCATCAGGAGTGCCGCAACGATCATGACGATCGGGAAATGCACAAAGAACTGCACCGAGGTGTAGCCGATCAGGTCTTTTGACTTCAACCCGAGTATGCCGAGCAGCGGAAGCATCCAGAATGGATTGATGAAGTTCGGCAGCGTCTCCGCGATGTTATAGATCATCACGGTCCAGCCCAAATGAGCCCCGATCTCATTGGCCGCCTTCATGATGTACGGGGCCTCGATGATCCACTTGCCGCCGGCCGACGGGATGAAGAAGCCCAGCACCGCGGAATAGAGCCCGACCAAAAACGAGAAAACGGTCGAATTGGCTGATGCGTCCACAAACCAGTGCGCGATGGTGTCCGACAGCGTCACTCCGCTGCTATTTGGCACCTTGGTCAGCATCTGGGCGATGCCGGCGTAGAAAGGAAACTGCAACAGCACGCCCGAGACGCTTGGCATGGCCTTGGAAAAAGCCTCGAGCAGGCTGCGCGGACGCCAATGCAGGAGGATGCCAAGCACCAGAAAGACGAAATTGTAAGTGTTCAGGCCCGACAGGGTGATCAGCGGATTGCCGGACTGAAAGGTTTGCCAGAGCCAGCCCAGCGCCAGCACGACGATCAAGATTGTCAAAATGGGACTGAACTCGAGAAAGTCGCCGGGCCGTGCCGGCTTCTTCGGCTCAATCCGGTCGTCGTCCAGAGATACGCCAAGCTCCTCAGCGGTCTTGACCTGCGTCGGATTTGGCGCCGTCAGGTAGCAGATCACCGCGGACAGCGCGGTCACGATCACTGTCGTGACCAGATTCTGCCATGTCAGAATCGTCTCGGAGAAACCGATGACGCCGGTGATCGGCAACAGCGAGCTCGGGATGCTGGCCGCATTGGCCTGAAGCTGGGCGGCTGACGACGTAATGCCGAGCGTGAAACCGCAGCCCAGGCCGAGATAGCCAGCCGCGCCGGCCGCGCGATAGTCCAGCCTGATGTCCTTGCGCCGCGCGATTTCGCGCACCAGCAGGCCGGAAAAGATCAGGCTGAGACCCCAGTTCAGCAGCGACAGGACAATACTGAGCACACCGACGAAGACCACAGCGCCGCGCGCGGTGGAGGGTACGGCCGCCAGCCGCCGCAGCACCGCCGCGACAGGTGGCGACATCGCGACCACATAGCCTCCGATCGCGACCAGCGCCATTTGCATCGTGAACGGAATGAGATTCCAGAAGCCGTCGCCGAAGGCGCGGCTGACCGCAAGCGGTGAGCCCCCATGCGCGATGGTGCCGAGCGCGATCACGACCACGGCAATCAGAACGAACACATAGGCATCCGGAAACCAACGCTCAGCGAAGGCGACCATATGCTGCGAGAGCCTTGCAAGCGGGTTGGCCTGCATCGGCATTTTGTCCGGAAAGGAATTTCTATGCGTAGCGTCGGTCATTGCAGCCCCCATTATTATGTCTGTGTTGGTTTCGTCGCGTCATTGCCGGTCAAAGCGCGAGCGTGAGTTCGGAGAGAGGAACCGTCTGGCAGGTCAGGCACTGATCCGTCGCGCCGTCATCGCCGCCGAGTTGTGCGACGTCGCCCTTGACGATGCGCATGGCGCAGCTCTCGCATTGGCCGACACGGCAACCGCTGGGCAGAGACAGGCCTGCCGCCTGGGCGGCATCCAGAAGGGTTCCGAGTTCGGGCGACCAGATAAAGCTCTTGTCGGTACCGACGACGTGAACCGTCTGTGGCTTCAACGTCTGCGGCACGATCGGCGGCGATGCGAACGCCTCCGCAAATACGTCGAAGCGCGGCATGCCCCGTTCGACCAGCCGCGCAGTCATTGATGTCGCGAAGTCCGGCGAGCCGCAAAGATAGACAAGAGGCCTTTGCGGCAGCAGCGGATCGATCGCCGACAGGTCGAGCCGGCCCGCATAATCGTAGTCCTGCGGACAGCGATCCTGCGCGCGCGGCGCTGAAAACGCCGTGACGAGATCGAGCCCTGGCAAGAGGTCTGCAAGCTCCCGCAGCCGGCGGGTAAAAGGATGCTCACCGCCGTTGCGACAGCCGTAGAGCAGAAGCACCTTGGCGACGCGCTCCGTCGGCTCGCGTTCCGCTAGCGCTTCGAGATGACTCATAAAGGGTGTAATGCCGATGCCGGCCGCGAGAAAAATGAGAGGCCGGGGTCCCGCCAGCGGTGGGGTGAAAATTCCTCTCGGCGCCTCGATCCGGACTTCATCACCGACGGTCAGACGATGGATATGAGCGGAAAGATGACCGGTGTCGCGGGTGAGGGCCAAATCGTCGGAACGCCGTTTCTTTATTGCGACCGACAGGACATCCTGGCCGTCATGACCGGTCAGCGAATAGGCGCGGGTCACATCGATTCCCGGCAGGCCCAGCATGACGTGCTGTCCCGGCCGGAACGCGGGAAGCGCGCCGCCGTCGCGCGGGATGAGATCGAGCGCGACGACATCGTTGGACTCGTTGCGGATGGCGGTGACCGAGAAAGCGCGCTGGCCGACCCAGCGGCCACGGCTCGCGGTCTCGTCCTTGCGAATGTCGCAACGTATCGCCCGCAGCGGCACCGAGCCGCTGACCGGATCACGCGTCGCGTCGCTCAAGCCGTCGTTCATGTTCGATGTCGGAAATCCGGCGGGGGTGGTCGCGTCCCGGCCCAGTGGCGGACAATCCTCCCACCAACCGAACTCGGCGATGGCGATGCGATCGTCGAGAGATTCGTTCAGCCGCACGCGCAGCCGTACCTCTCCCGTTGACGTCTTAACAATCGCCCAGTCGCCATCCTCAAGACCGCGCCGCGCCGCGAGCGTGCCGCTGATCTCGATCGCGGGATCAGGCGTTTTCTTTCGAAGCGAGGCGATGTGACGGTGCGAACTGTGCACGAACCAACCGCTCTTGGCTGTGGTGAGCACCAGTGGGAAACGGCTGTCGGCGGTGTCCGCAAACGGGCTTTCGGAAGGCTCGATATGGCTCGGCAGCGGTGCGTAGCCATGATCGAGCATCAATTCCGAATAGATTTCGACGCGGCGGGTGGGCGTGGCAAAGCCCGCAATCGTGCCGTCATCCCGCTGCAGTGCGTATTTTTCGTGCCGAAACGGCTGGGGAAAGCGCAGGCCCTCTGGATGCTGACGCAGTTCGTCGACCGTTACGCCAAGCGGTGCAAGCTGATGGTTCCAGCCGGCGCGGATGTCGCCACCGAAGAATTCGTTTGCCAAGCCCAGCCTGACGGCGAGCTCGGCTGCGATTTCATAGTCTGCTTTGCACTCGCCGAGACGCGGAAGCATCTGCGGACGGAATTGTATCGTCTCGACGGCATCCTGCGTGATCTCGAAACCGATTTTGAGGGCGTCCCGCTCCCACGGCATATTGGCCGGCAGAATGATGTCCGCATTCTCGGCCGTCGGATTCATGAACATGTCGACGTGAACGTGGAAGTCGAGCGCACGCAATGCGTCCCGATTACGCGAGGAGTGGCCCTGCGAAACCATGAAGTTCGTACCGAAGCTCATCAACGCCCGGACGCGATAGGGCTCGCCCGTGAGCACGGCGCGACTGAAATCGCGCGCCGTGATCCATCCCCGGCTTGGCGGCCCGAGCGGCAATTCGTCGATGCCGAGCGCTTTGGCCTTCTGTTCCGGTGGCAACAAGGCATAGTCGTTGACGGTCCGTGTCGGTGGCGGCACCGGCCAGACATTGCCGCCCGGCCGGTCGCAGGCGCCGGTCAGCGCGTAGAGCGTCGCAATCGCCCGCTCGGTCATCGTCGCATTGGTATGCTGGCCGACGCCGGTCCACGAGTGGTAGGCGAGCCTTGGGCTGTTCTTGAACAGGCCGTAGAACGCCGCGATGTCGCGCTCCTCGAGCCAGCTCACTTCGGCGACGCGAGCGATGGTGTAGGGGGCAGCCTCCGTAGCCAGCAGACGAAAAGCGGTCGCCGCAGCGATCACGCGACCATCGCGCGCGGCAAGCGTCGTCCGGCCATCCAGCCTGCAGTGCGCAGGATCGAGAGCCGCAGCGCGGGTGTCGTAAGCCCGCGCCGTTCCGGACTGATCCAGCACGACGAAAGCTTCCGACGATTGATTGTCCCAGAGTTCGTTGGCACGAACGAAGCGGCCTGTATCGGTGTCGACCAGGAAAGGCCCGTTGGTCCAGCGCGTGACGAAGCTCGCATCGAACGATCCTGTCGCGATGAGATGCCGGATTGCGCCCATGGCCAGGGCTCCGTCCGAGCCGGGACGGATGCGTAGCCAGACGTCAGCGTCCTGTCCCGATCCGTTCGGCTTGGGATCGACCACTGCAATCCGCGCTCCGCGTCGTCGCGCATTGGCAATACGGGTCGCCTGGGCAAGCCATGTCCGGGCGGGATTATGTCCCCACAACACGATGGCGTCGGCGTGCTCATAATCGGGAAAGCCGATACCGCGGCCGAAAGTCAGGGCATGGGCATAGTCCTTGTGCCAGCCGCAGATTTCGACCCCGTAGATCAGATTTGGACTGCCGAAGCACCTGATGAAGCGCTCGACCCACTCGAAGCTGTCGACCATCGGCGTGCCGCTGGGCGTGGTGACGGCAAAGGCCACGGCTTCAGCGCCGGATGTTCTGCGAATGCCGCCGAGCTCTCGGACGATGTCGTCCAGAGCCTCGTCCCAGGAAATTTCGGTCCAGCCCGGATCGGCAGCGTCTCGCGGTGCCGTTCGACGAAGCGGTTTGGTCAGCCGCCGCGGACTGTGGACCATCTCCGGTGCGGCGCGGCCTTTTGCACATAGCGCTCCGCCGGTCGGATGCCCTTGCAAGCTCTCGACGCTGATCAGCCGGCCCTTCTCGACCACCATGGTCGAGCCGCACCGTGATCGGCAGAGCGTGCAATAGCCCGGGATGCGCTCAGCCATCGTCAATGAAACCGTGTCACAGGGAAGTTAATGTAGCGCGTTACTGTAACGCTTTACAAAGCATGATCTGTGGGCATATCCTCCGTCAAGCGCATTTATTGTGCTGCACTTGCTAAACCGGAGGGCTCTGGAACCGACGGAGCGGGAGGGGGGATGGAGCAGAATTTGCGGGAGCAGGTGGTGCAGCAGGTGCGGGCCGAGATCATTTCCGGCCAGAGCATACCGGGAACCATGTATTCCGTGCCGACGCTGGCCACGAGCCTCGGCATCTCGACGACTCCCGTGCGGGAAGCGCTGCTGGAGTTGACGCGCAGCGGGCTGATCGAACCCATGCGCAATCGGGGCTTCAAGGTAGTGGAACCGACCTTGACCGAACTCCGCAACCTGTTTGATCTCCGCGAAGTCCTGGAGCTCCATGCGGCGGCGATCGTCGCACGCAAGCCAAAGAGGGATCTCGAAGGGCTTTATCGCTTTGCCGATGACATCGCGCGCGCGGTGAGAACGGAAGACCTGAGGCTCTATCTCGAATCCGATCGAAGCTTTCATCAGATGCTGACGGCTACGGCGGACAATGCACGCCTCACCGAGTTGGTGATGGGATTGCGTGACCAAATGCGACTTTACGGTATCAAGTCGCGTGCAGGCCTTGCCCGCCAGAATGAGTCAACCGCGGAGCACTATCAGATCATTGAGTTTGCGATTGCCGGCAAGGAGGAGGCTCTCACAAATCTGCTCAGGCATCATATCAGGGCCTGGGAGCCCATCTTTGTTGAAGCGTTGTCACAGGTGACGATCCCGCGCGAACCGATTGCCGCCAATCGCGGCCGGGGGCGCTGAAGCGTGATGACTTTTCTTCGAATCGTCATCCCGCTTTAGCTCTTTGAGCGATCATGCCTCTGGCACGGCGTTCGATATCAATGAACACTTTAACAAGTTCGGCAACACGCCGGCCCTGGTCGGCAGCCAAGGGAGCGTACGCAAGCTGGTCCCGATCGCCAACCAGCACGGCTTCTACTGAGGCGGCCACTTCAACGGGCGCCAGGACGGCATGCACTTCGAGATCGCTTTTCTGCAGCCTCAGAGCATGATCCGGAAAAGTGGAAACCGGTTTTCCCTCGCGCCAAACGCGAAGCGTTTGCGCGGAGATCATGCTCAAACAAAGAGATGAGATCATGATCCGATTCCGCCTAATCGGATCATGATCTCGTGCGGTGGGTCTGACGTTCCGATCAGCCTTGCGGCAACCTTCGTCGTCGGAACGTCAGAGCTAAAACCGTGATAGGTTTCGTGGCCTACACGACCGGCAATATCGAGAGTAAACGGGTCAGCGCTCATGCTTCGTTCAGCATCGCGTGCAGACGCCGGGCAAGGTCTGCCAGGCGGAAGGGCTTTTCGACAATTGGAAACTCCCCGACCGCATTGTGTCGCTCCAATACATCCGCCGCATAGCCGGAGGCGAGCAGGATTCTGATATCTTTGCCGAGCTTCCTCGCTTCGCGAGCAAGCTCAACTCCGCTCATTCCGTTGGGCATTACGATATCACTCAGCAAGAGCTCAAAATCCTGACCGCTCTGGAGTATCCGAAGCGCGTCCATGCCGTTCCGGGCGCAGGAAACCTGATAGCCGCACGTGGTCAGCATGGCTGACGTGGCCTCCAGCAGATCCTCGTTGTCTTCAACGAGTAGAATTCGCTCCGTGCCGGTCGGTATGGCCTGGGGTTGAGTGCGCTCCGGATCAGCCTCGCGCGCTTGCGCAGCGCTGGGGAGGTGTAGATCGATCGTCGTTCCGGCTCCGGGTGCGCTGTTGATGGCAATATGACCGCCAGACTGTCGAACAAAGCCATAGACCATGCTGAGTCCGAGTCCCGTACCCTTCCCGACATCCTTGGTCGTGAAGAATGGCTCAAACACGCGATCCCGCACTTCCGGGGACATTCCGCAGCCGGTATCTGCGACGGACAGCCTCACATACGATCCGGGCGGACAGCCGGACATTGAGCTCTTGTCCTGGACCATGTTCCGGGTTTCGATCCGCAGCACACCTCCATCGGGCATGGCATCGCGCGCATTCAAGGCCAGGTTGAGAAGAGCGGTCTCCAGAAGCGACGGATCAACGCGACACATCCATAATGCTTCGTCGAGCCGCAGTTCGACTTCGCATCCGTTCCCGACGGCTTGGCGGATGAGGCCCTGGAATTCGGAAAGGAGTCGATTGGCGTTGACCAATTCCGGCTTCAATGCGTGCCCACGGGAAAAGGCGAGAAGTTGCGTCGTAAGCTTCGTTCCGCGATGGACGGAACGTCGTGCCGCTGCTGCGTATTGCCGGATCTTGCCGATATCTGGGGCATCCTCGATGAGTTCGAGGTTCGCAGAGATCACCGTAAGCAGGTTGTTGAAGTCGTGTGCGACGCCGCCGGTGAGCTGGCCGACGGCCTCCATCTTCTGGCTCTGATGGAGCTGCTCCTCCATCAGACGACGCTCCTCCAACGCCTGCTTGTGATCGGTGATGTCGCGGAGGAAGATCGCGAGGCCGTGGCTCGAGGGAAAGGCATTGATTGCGTACCAGGCCTCCATGCGCGGGCAAAACATTTCGAGATAGGTCGGCCGTCGCTCTGACGTTGCCTCCCGAATTTTCTTCAAGGCTTCCAGCTCGGCGGCGACCGGAAAGGCTTCTGAAAGGGCCAGGCCGACGATGTCCCGGCCGTGGGCGACACTCGCCGAGGCCGGTCCATTGAGATAGCTGACCCGCCAATCCCGATCGACGATAAGCACGCTGTCGGTGGTGTTCTCAAAGATCATGGTGAACCGAGCGGCAGCTTCCTCGGCTCTCTCCTTTGCTTCGGACAATTCGTGCTCGCGGCGTTGGAGCGCGTCGGCCATGGTGTTGAACGCTTCGGCGACCTGGATGATTTCGGATGTTCCTTGGATGTCGACGCGTCGTGCAAGGTCGCCCAGTCGCCATTGGTTGGCGGCGTCGACCAGTTGCTCAAGCGGGCGATGGATGAACCGCCGAGCTCCCAGCGATGTCAGGCTCAACACCAGTGCGGTGCTCAGTACGATCAGGAAGACGCCACGCTGTGTGCCGTGCTGGATCTCCGTGAACGCCCGGGCTTTGTCGAGGCCAAAGGCGATAACGAGCCCTCCGTCTTGCAAAACCGAATAGCCGACGATCCGCTCCACACCATCGAGATCGACGATGTCGGCAGTGCTCCGATGGTCGGGCTTTCGATCGTTATCCCCGGGTATCCTCCGGCTGACAAAGCGGTCGTTATCGGGATAACGGGCCAGGTACGTGCCGTTCCGGTCCATGATCGCAAATGCAGCCCCCGGCGGCACATCCTGCTGAGCGATGGAGCCGGCAAGCCAATCCAGGCTGAGGGCGGCTATAACGACGCCGCCAAGCCGGGCATCGTCGCCATAGAAGGGCAGCGCAAAATGAAGGACCTTGCGACCGGTCTGCCGACCGATTGCGAACTCTCCGACCGTGAATTTGCCGGTTTTCAGTACGTCGGCGAAGTAGGGCCTTCCAGCCGCGGTCGATCGCTTTTGATCATTGTTGGTGTCACAGAAGGCATCACCGTTGGTGTCGACCACGATAAAGCTGATGAACCCCGGGTATCGTCGCTTGATCCTGGCGAGATAGGCGTTGCAGCCTTCTGGGTTCTTCGCCTTTATCGCCGGAAGCTCCGATAGCGCGATCAGGGCTTGATGCATTCCCTGGACGATCTGCCGCTGTTCCGCCGCGGCGAGCTCCGCCAGATTGAGCGCCTGGTTTTGCACTTCGACTTGGCGGGCGCAACGGAATTGGAATTCATTGTAGGCTTGAATCGCGATAGCTGGGATCAATGCGATAGCCACCAGCAGGAATAGGCGTGATAAAAGAGTCACTTGTTTGCTTACCTTCTGCCCGCGATCCTGCAACGCCCGTCGAGCCAGTGGCGCTCTGACGTCGATCGCTGACGAAATGCGATCTGCGATGCTCAGGACAATCATCTTGATCGCGACGCTAATCATGCCGTTGTGTAAATGACGCTTCAGACAAATCCTTCGGTCTCCGTTGCGCGAGACGATGTTCATTCGACGTCCTCGCACGCGTGAGCAAGGGCACCGCCAGACGCGGCCTGTGCCGTCTTCAAATGTTGGCGAGCTCTGCTACTGGATCATGACGCGATCGGACTGAGCAGTTACAGCCGTAACGATGATGGTCTGCGCTGCCGCAAGCCATTGACGGAATTTATTGAAATCGAACTCCGCAAGCAGGGCTTGCGGCGAGCGGAGGGGCTCGGCCGGGACCAGCCATATCCGCCGCCGATGGCTGCATATTGAAGCAATATTTGTTTTTGCCCGGCGTCCCGAGCATTTGTCCTCGCAACATTGGCGGGTAGGCCGGCGGCGGCCTGCGCTTTTTTGGAAAGGGCAATTCGATGCCAAAGCTCATTTACCGCGTCGTCTCCCCATGTGGCGCCCTCGGATACGGCTATCCGAAGGAGTCGCTGCAGGCGGCCGTGAAGGGGCGCGTCGATGCCATCATTTGCGGCCGGCTAGATCAGGCGGTCAGGTCGTTCATCCGCAGCGCGAGATAGAGAAGGACCCGCTGCTCATGTGCAGCGAGCTTCAGACCTGTCATGCGCTCGATCTTGTCGAGCCGATAGGCAACGGTTTTCTGGTGAGTTCGCAGTTCCTTGGCTGCCGCCTGCTGAGAACAATTGCATGCAAAGAACACGCGCAAGGTCTGCAACAGGGTCTCGCGTTGCGGGCTCTTCTCCTTCAGCAATTCTCCCAGGGTCTCGGTGACGAATCCCTGGAAATCAGTTCCGTCGCGGATGCTCATCAATAGTCCGGCAACTCCGACGTCGTCGTAATCGATGACCGTGGCCTTGCGGCTCTGACAGGCGACGTCGAGTGCAATGCGCGCGTCCTTCCAGGCGGCAGGCATCGACATCGGGTCGGAACAGCTCCGGCTCAGGCCGATGCGCGCGATCGATCCGGGGACGCGGCGCATGATCTCGGCAATGAGGCTCTGGGCAAAATCGCGAGCCCGTACGGCTTCGCAGGTGGAAATGACGATCGCAAGCTCGTTTCCACGAAGTCCCGACAGCTTTGCAATGTGGCGCACAGGCAGATTGTTCGGCGCCTCGGCAACGGAACGGCGGCGGCCCTCGATTTCTCCGCCGGTCAGGACGCCGGATTGGTCAGGCTTGTCGAGCCCGTCGATGCGACAAACGGCGACGCAATATTCAGCGGGGATCTCCGCGTTCAGCTCCTTCGCCCGCTGCAGGGCCAACTGCCGCAGATGGTCCGCGCCCTCCAGCAGATCCCAGGTCAGCGTGGCAAGCTTGTCGCTCAGCGCGCGGGCCGCCGCTCTTTCCTTGGTTTGATGGAGCGCGGCAGTCACGCACAGCTCGGTGATGGCGAGTTGCGCGCTTTCGTCTTCGATCTGCGGATCGATCAGAACGGCCCAACCCAACTGTTCCGATCCGGCGGTTATGCTCTGAAAGGCGAAGCGCAGCGGCCCTGCGGAGAGCGTTCTGTATCTGGTTTCCGAGCCCCTGTTCTGCGAGATTCCGATGCGGATGGCGTGGAGGACGCCCTCTCCGGCAGACAATTCGGGATGGCAGGCCCGCACATCGAGGTGCTTGTCGAGAAGAAGCACGGGAGTGCGGAGGTGTTCGTGCGCGCGTTGCGCAATTTCGGAAAGACCGCCGCCATTGAGGAGCGTGAAGATAAGGCTTTCCTGCAGGTCGGCGGAATTGCGGATCACGTCGTACCGCTGCTGCAGTTCCGCGTGGGCTTCCTTCAGTTTCTGAGCCGCCAGCTCGCGCGCTTCTAGCAGGGCCGCGTTCTCGATCGCCAGCGAAGCGAGATTGGCGAGCGTAGCGAGCTCCGCCGTATGCTGCGGCGTAAATGTCGACGGCTTGCGCCGCCAGACTTCGAGAACGCCGATCACCTGATCCTGGGACATAAGGGGGACTGCGAGCGCGGAACGGACACGTTCGGCGCGCGCAAGGCTCATGAAGTCGCGGCTGATGATTTCGCTTTGAACGTAGTCCTCGATCGAGCAGGGCTGGCGGGTCTCGAGGACGCGGCCGCCCACACCTTGCCCGGCTTTCATGCTCAGCGACGCAGTCTCTGCGGCCAGATTACCGGTGCAGCGCTTCATCACCAGTGCGTCGTCCTCGAGCAGCATGATGCCGCAGATATCCGCGGAGAGGCGGGCCTTCGCCTCGTGGGTGATCTGCAGAAAGATCTCCTGGAGGTTTCTGCTCTTCAGGATCTTGTTTGCCACGCGCTGAAAGACGCGGATCGCCTCAAGCTTGTCGGGGTTGCCGTGCTGGCTCTCGCTCGATGCGATCGCGAGCCTGAGGACGCGGGATAAAGTCGCGGCGCTGCCGTGCAGCGCACTGGGGTTGTTGATGCCCTCGACCAGAAGGGCGACGCTGCCGACCTCGACCGGGACGAAAACGGAATCGTCGAAACGGACGATATCCGCCAGCGCATCCGGCAAGCTCTCGATCAGCGCTTCGTCGGCGCCATCATTGAGCTTATCCCACTCGCGCCACGCGCCGGCCGAGCGGACGAGAAGCCGGACATCGCGGGCGGCGAGGAGGTTGCGAAACAGGATGCGTGCCTCGGCAAACAGCGCCTGAGGGCCGCGATCGGCTGCGTTGGCGAGCGTGACGATCGCCTGTCGCAACGGCTCGAGCGCAAGGTCCGGATGATCCGCAAGCGCTTCCCTTTGCGCGAAATGCGCGGTCCTGCTCATGGACACTCCTCCCGCGCGGCCCAGAATCCGACACTGCAACTGTTCGTCGTTGTCGCGAACCTTGTCTTGTGCGATGCAGTATAGCTGCCGCTTCTGGAAGCTTGCTCTGGTTGGCCCAATTTGGCAACCGGGGCAGGGCTGATCTCAATCAGATCCGGGGATCGATCACGGCTTTCATGATCCTCTGTGCCTTGAGATCGGCATAGGCCTGGGCCGCGCCGGCAAATCCAATCCTGCGATCCACCACCACCGTGGGATCGAGAACGCCCGTCGTGATCAGCGACAGCAGGCGCGAACGGAGACGGATGGAATCGCCTATGGCGAAGCTCAGCGTCAGCTCATTGGCAAAGCTCTTTGCGAGGGGAAATGACCAGCCTTCGGCTGCATGCGCGCCGACCGAGATGATGCGACCGCGCTTCCGCACCAGGTCGAATCCTACAGACAAGGCGGCGGTGTTGCCTACGGCCTCGACGACCACGTCGACACCTTCTCCGTCGGTCAAGCGGGCGACCAGTGCGGAGGCCTGTTCCGGAGTGGCGGCGAGGCTGCCATTGGCGCGGGCGAATGTGCGTCGTACCTCGCTCGGCTCGATCACGATGACGGCGCCGGCTCCCGCGGCTTGCGCCGACAGGGCCGCAAGCTGACCAACCGTCCCGCCGCCGATGATGGCGACGGTCTCACCCGGCAGGAGGCCGCTGCGCTCGACCGCCGCCCAACCCGTCGCCAGGTTGTCGCCGAGCAGGATCGCCGCCTCGTCGGAGCAGCCTTTGGAAAGTAAGAGTCCAAGTGTGGTCTCGGCATGCGGCACGCGAACGATTTCCGCCTGCGCACCGGCGAGGGGAGGCCCAAAGGAAGTTCCCGTGCCGAAGAACGCCCTTTCCCGACATTCCCAATGGTCGCCCCGGTTGCACCAATGGCAGTGGCCGCAGGCGGTGAAGTCGGACGACATGACGCGGTCACCGATTTTGAACCGTGTGACGGCGCTGCCGACGGCAATGACTTCGCCGACGAATTCATGGCCGATGATCGCGCCGGGTTGAATGCCCGCAAAATCGCCTGCGATGACATGCAGATCGGTGCCGCAGATGCCGGCCAGATCGACTCGGACCAGCGCATCATCAGGAGCTTCCAGCCGCGGAGGTGGCACGTCCCGGACGGCGATGGTTCCCGGTCCCTGATAGACAACGGCGCGCATGTCAGCCCAGTTCGGAAATGCGTTTGGCAATGCTTCGCGCGGCCTCCGCGAGGGCCGCCTGTTCATCGGGCCTGAGCGGCAGCTTCACGATCTCCTTCACGCCATTGGCGTCGAGGCGGACCGGAAGACCGATCCGCGTATCCGCCACGCCATATGCGCCTCCTGATTGCACGCACGCGGCGATCAAGGAGCTGCCGCCTCGCACCATGGCCGCCACCATCGAGGCCGCCGACTCCGCGGGCGAAAAATAGGCGCTTCCCTTCTGAAGCAGCTTGACGACCTCGGCGCCGGAGTCCCGCGCGCGTTCGACGATGGCGGCGAGACGGTCCTTGGCGATCAGTTCCTCGAGCGGACGCCCGTTCGCGGTCGCAAGGCTCAAGGGAATGACCATTTCGGCGCCATGGCTGCCGAGTGCGATGGCGTTGACATCCTGCGGCTTGGCAACGCCCTCCAGCGCGATCAGGGAACAGAAGCGCGCACTGTCGAGCACCCCCGCCATCCCGATGACTCGGTTGGAGGGAAACCCCGTCCGCTTCGCCATCAGGTGGGTCATCTCCTCCAACGGGTTGGTCACGACGACCACCACCGAATTGGGCGCATGGCGCCGGATGCCATCTGCGACACCACCGACGATTTCCGCGTTCACGCCGGTCAGATCGGTTCGGCTCATGCCCGGCTGACGGGGACGGCCGGCGGTCATGACGACGTAGCTGACGCCCTCGAGTGCGGACAGCTCGGTGCTGCCTTCGATCCGGGTGGTAAATCCGCGCAAGCCAGCGCTGTGCCACATGTCGAGCGCAAGTCCGGCGGCGAGCCCCGGGATGATATCGACAAGCACGACGCGCGAGAAAAGCGAGGTCTCCGCGAGCCGCAGCGCCGTCATGGCGCCGACGTGACCTGCGCCGATCACCGCAGCGCGGGGTCGGTTTTCCTGAGCAGCGTCTTCAAGGTTGTCCCGAACCCGCATCTTTGTTGGTACCGGCGCGCCGCGACGATACAGCGCGCCCGATAGGGCGCCTGGTTGAATTGAGTTCCCGCCAACTGGCGATTTGGTTGCAGGCGTCGGCTTTACCGATCCTTGAACGATTGGGCGCAAAGGCAGCGGAGCCTGTGCTGCAGCCTCCTTTGCGACACCAGCCCGCTCGATCCGAACGTTCAGCTCCTTGGCGCGATCGGCTGCCAGCGGCGTGAGAACGTCTCTCGCGGCAATGACGAGAACGCCATTGGCCTTCTCCACGTCAGAAACCGAAATGACGCTCATGTCTTGGCTCCCAACTCCTCGAGCGAGCCAACCGCTGCCTTGGCTGCGGTTTCGACCTCGCTCTCGGTGCCGGAAATGAACAGTCGGCCAAAACGCCCGACCGCGCGGACTTCAATCAGGCTGATGTTGGCGGCTTTCTCGGCTTCGTTGCCGGCAAGCGTCACATAGGCGGCCGGCGTCGCTTCAAGGACGAAGAGACTCGACCTCGGCAGCAGCAGATTGCCCTTCCGCCATTTGTTGATGAGCTGCGCCTGGTAGGGGTTCACATTGGTGACGAACTGCGACGAGGCGATCGTGGGCCGCACACGGTCTTCCTCCTTGAGGCCAAGATAGTCGAGGACCGCTTGGCCGGCCGCCAGGACTTCCGATTGCGTGTGGGAATGAATTTCCAAAAGGCCAAATTCGCGTTCGATGATCTGGAGGGCAGGGCGGACATCCGCCGCCTTCAGCGCAATGTCCGCGCAGCGGAAGATCTCATTGCCGGGCGCCACTTCGATGAAGAGCTCGGACATGCCCGCGACCGGCACGTCTCCCTGACATGTGGAGGCGACATGCGCGGCAGCCTGCGGCTGCATGCTGTCGATGAAGGCGTATGTGCGCAGTTGAAAATCCATCAGTCAGCTCATTGCGATTCCGAAGGGGGTTACGAGTTCCGAGTGCGGGTAGGCCCAGGCCTTGATTCCGCTGAAAGCGGTAACGATCGATGCCGCGTGAGGCACCCGGACGGCTCCGCCTGCAAGGTGGATCGATTGAACGGGATGCTCGCCGATCTGGCGAACGATCGAACTCGCGATCCGCTCGATGCCCGGTCGCAGGATGTGTGAGTAATCGTGATCGCCGCGGCGCTTTCGTTCTTCGGCTTCTTCTATCGATATGCCGAGGGCACCGGCCAAGATCAGGTCCAGATGATGTCCGCCGCCGGGCTCATCATCGAGCGCGATGATCGTGCCGTTCATCACGACGCCGACGCCAGTCGAACCGCCGCCCACATCCACGATCGCGCCCTCTGTCAACTGGAGCAGGGCCTGCGCCGCGGTAACCTCGTCGACCAATTGTCGGCAGGTGATGCCGGCGTTCTCAAGGACGTAGCGGCAGGCCCTCGCCTCGGCCGGTGGCACGCCCGGTGGAAACGCCGTCGCCGCCGCGGCAATCTCCCGATCCAGCGCGGCCGTTGCGGTGGCCTTGAGTTGCTTCACGGCAGCAACCGCGTCGCCGAAATTGACAACGACACCGTCGCGCACGGCCTGGCAGGGCAGGCTGTCCCAATAGACCGGTCGCCCTTGCCGGTCGACGGCCGTCAGGACGATCGTCGCGGTCCCGAGGTCTATTCCGAAAGACAGCGTTGCATCCGAATCGCAGGCCGGACTGCGAAAGGTTGTCGCAGCCGCTTCAAGAAACGCGGTCGCCTCCACGCTGGCAGTCGCTTGCGATGATGTCGTGCGCGCGAGCATGCTCAGAGCCCCATGTTCGCCTGATACAGCGAGCGCCACGGGCGCACCTCGTGGGCGATGCGCTTGATGTTGATGAGATGGAGCGGAGTCACATTGTCGGAGACGATCGAGCCGCTCCAGGTGCCCGTGCCGAGCATGAAAGACGGATCGGTTGCGCAGCTATAGCCCATGCCGCCGAACAGCGTCGGCGTATTGATGACGATGCGGCCCGCGGGAAGCGCGGACAGGGTGGCGATCACCTGATCATCCTCGCAATGAAGACCGAGCGTGTGGCCTTCGCCGCCAAAGGCGAGAATCTGCCGGCACCGTTCAAAGGCCGCAGCAACGTCTGCCGTCCGGTAGAACGACAAGACAGGGCCGAGGATCTCGCGCGAGAGAGGTGTCAGCGGTCCCACCTCGCTCAGTTGGGCACCAAGCACCCTGCAGTCGCCGGGAACGTTGAGACCGATCCTTCGCGCCAGTTCCTGAGCGGAAAGGCCCACGGCCTCCGGCCTGAGTTCGCCCTTCTCGGTGAAGATGACGTCCGCAAGCCGCTGCTGATCAGGTCCACTCAGGAAGAGCGTTCCCTGCGCTGCGAAAGCGCCGATTGCGGCATCCGCAATCGGCTCGTCCAGCACGATGGATTGCTCGGCGACGCACGCGGTGCCGTTGTCGAAGGATTTCGACGTGATCGCCATCAGCGCGGCTTCTTTCACGTCCTTGACCGACCGATGGATATAAACCGGCACATTGCCGGCGCCGACCGCAAATGTCGGCTTGCCGCTGGAATAGGCCGCGCGCACCATTCCCGGACCTCCGGTCGCCAGCACGACCGAGACGTCGGGGTGTCGCATGAGCTCACCCGTCGACTGGATGGTCGGGAGCGAGAGACAGGAGATCAGGCCCTTCGGCGCGCCGGCCTTGACCGCCGCCTCCGCCATGACTTCCGCCGCGCGCACGCAGCTACGGATAGCACGGGGGTGAGGCGCGCACACGATCGCATTGCCTGACTTTACGGCCGCCAGGCATTTGAAGAGCACGGTCGAGGTCGGATTCGTAACGGGAATGATGGCCGCGATCACGCCCATCGGCGACCCGATGGCCGTCATGCGGTTGACTTCGTCCACCCACAAGACCCCGATGGTCCGCATCGAGAGCATGGAAGCGGCGACGAACTTGGTGTTGTAGAGATTCTTGAGGATCTTGTCCTCGTAGACGCCGAACCCGGTTTCATCGACCGCCAGTCGCGCGAGTTCCTGGGCGGCTGCAGTGCCGGCCTCAGCCATTGCCCGAACGATGTTGTCGATTTTTTCCTGGTCTACTCCGGCAAATGCTCGGAACGCCGATCGCGCCTGACGCGCTTTGCTGCGCGCGTCCGCCAAACCCGCCAAATCGGAATCAAGATCCACTGCCACGCCCATCGGCTCGCTCATGCCTTCGAATTTCGAGGTTCAAACTGACGATGCGCTCACCCCTTGCCGAGGATTCCCTCCACGTCCTCATGCGGCCGCGGAATGACGTGAACGGAAACCACTTCGCCGACCTTGCCCGCGGCTGCCGCGCCTGCATCGGTGGCGGCCTTCACGGCGCCGACGTCGCCTCTGACCATGACGGTCACGAGCCCGCCGCCGATCTGCTCGCGCCCGATCAGCCTCACATTGGCTGCCTTGACCATCGCGTCGGCCGCCTCGATGGCGCCCACAAGGCCCTTGGTCTCGATCAGGCCCAGAGCGCCTCTCGGCTGACCCGTTGTCGGCGTGTTGTTCATCTGTGTTTCTCCTCGTTGCTTGGGTTGAGTGCGGTGTCTCGACAGGCGCCTTTGCCGGTCAGGCTTTCGAATAGGCATTGCGGCTGCCGATCTGGATGGTATCGATGACCGCGATGATGGCGGCGTCGGTCGGAACCTCAGTGGCGTCCAGGACGCGCGCGGCGCTTCCGGTCGTGACGAGCACGACCTCGCCCTCGCCGGCGCCTACCAGATCAATCGCGACGTAATTCTTGGCGGCTTGGGCAGCTCCTTGGGCAGCCGCCGGCTCCTCGCCAAAAGCGAGAGGCGTTACGATAAGCAACTTGTAGGAGTTCAGGCCGGACGACTTGATTGTCGAAACCACCGTCCCGACCACACGCCCGATTTCCATGCCACACTCCCTAGATCGATATCGCCAGCGTTCAATCGCCGTCGTTTTCCGGATTGTAGGAGCGCATCGTCCTGAGCGTCATTCTCCCGGGCGGATAAAAAGACGCCGGGCGATTTATCTTGCGGGACCATGGCAACGCCTTCACTAAATGAAGAAGATGACGGTGCTCGCAGAAGGCGCCGCCAAGAGCGCCCGCTAGGGAGAAACAAAAATGATCCAAGACGAAGACGTCCATTTCCACAAAGCGGACGCTGGCGTCCCGAACTGGGCGGAGACCAACTTCTTCGGCTTCTTCAATGCTGAGGCCACGCTAAATGTGGGCGTCTATGCCCTGTTTCGTCCAAATCTTGGGATCGTGAGCTCCACGATCTGCATGAATTCGGGATTTGCCAACACGCCCTGGGAGGCGGACTTCTGCGATCTGCGGGCCTCGATCCCAATCCCAGAACCGCGCGACCTCAGCGATTTCACGCTCGAGAACTCCCTGCGCATCAAGTGCCTCCGCCCGAACATGGACTGGCACATTGGATACGACGATGGCGAGGGAACGACGATCGATGTCGAGTATCGGTCGATCATGCTTCCCTTTGATATCCATGATCCCGTCATGGACCCGATGAAGGCGAAGGCGCTGAAGGAGGCTGAACAGGGCGGCAAATTTGCGTGGGGTACGGCCTACAATGGTCATTTTGACCAGACCGGACATTTCAAGGGCAAGGTCGCGGTCCGCGGCAAATCGTTCCCGATCGATTGTATCTCAACGATGGATCATAGCTGGGGCCCTCGTCCCGAGCGCGGCGCACCCAACATGAGCTGGCTGCACGCGCACTTTTCGCGGGAGCTGGCCTTTCACGCGATCTTCAGCTTCGACCCAAAGACCAACGGGCGTGAATTGTCGCTCGCCCACGGTTACGTCGTCGAGAAGGGCAGGGTCTTCGGACTGAAGGCCGCGCACGGCACGACGAAGAGATCGCGCGACCGCTATGCGGACGAGGTCGATCTCGTCCTTGTCGATAGCAGCGATCGGGAATGGAGGTTGCGCGGCAAGGGATTGACCAGCTTTCCCTGGCAATGCTGGCCTAACATGGTGTCGTTCAATGCGCTGGCGCAATGGACCTGCGACAGTCTCACCGGCTACGGGGAAATCCAGGACTTCTTCGAGATACCGCAGCTCACCGCGTTGAATTCCGAACCCGCGACGCGGGTTCGTGCTGGCGTGGCGGCCTTGCCATGAGCGTGCGGGCCGTCCTTTTCGATCTCGACGGAACGCTGGTTCAGACCAGGGAAGCCTCATGGCGTGTCTTTGCGAAGACGAACGCAGCGCTTGCGCTCGGCATCAACACGCAGGCCGAGTTCTTTCGTCTGCTCGAAGACAACATGTTTCATGGGTTGCAGAAGCATTGCGGCGACGACAGACGCGCGAACGAAGCCGCCCAACATTTTCTCGAACTGCTGCAGCGTGAATACAATCCCGACCTCGTGCCGGGGATGGCCGACGTCATACGCGCGTTCGCCGGAAGCTGCTCCCTTGCGGTCATCTCGTCGAATTCCGTGGCGACGATCCGGCGCATCCTGGATCGGGAAAACCTCACGCACTGCTTCTCGCACGTCTTCGGCGGCGACGTCGAACAGGACAAGCGTGCATGCGTGAGACGTTTCCTGTCCGACCGGTCGTACATGGTCAACAGGAATTGCTCGCCGGCCTATCGCGAAGGCCACGAGCCGGAAGCGCCGAGCGCCGACCAGATCGCCCTGATCACCGATACTGTCGGCGATATCAGGCATGCGGTCGAATGCGGGATAAGGGCCATCGGCGTCGCCTGGGGGATGCATGCCGAACAGCAGTTGCTCGCAGCCGGAGCGGAGTTCGTTGCGGTGTGGCCGCAGGAGCTCGTTGCGCACCTTCTGCCCGGGGGCTTTGCCTCGAGTAGCTGCTCGATTGCGCCCGCCGCTGAGGCAGGTTCGATTACCCCTCGCTCCGGCTGTAGCTGCGGTTGCCAGGACAACGATGTGGCCGATGCCGCGGCTGAGCGCAGGCGGCGGAGGATGGCGGCAACCGCCATGCTCGATCAACCCGTGAGCTGCGGCATCGACAGACCTCGCGAGGAAGAGAATGTCGGCGCTCCGGTGGGCAGCGGCGCCGTCGACAAGATTCTTCTGGCCAGTTTACGCCGTCTGCAGGGTGGTGGCCGACCAGCGCTGCGATGACCGGGTTTCCAACGATAGCAACAGAGGGAGGAGTTTAATGAGCTATATCGCGGAAGGGTACAACAGCTTCGAGACCAAGAAAACGCCGTCCGGAATCGTGAAGTATCTTCCAGATCCGAAGTCCGTCATTGCGCTGATCCAGAGCGGAAAGCTGAAAGAGCACATCCTGCTGGTCCAGGGTGGAACGACGACCTTCCTTGCGCCGGCGCTGAGCTTGGGCTCCATCGGCGTGATCACGATGTCCGGTGCGCCGGAATCTCATCTCGGAATCCTGTCCCGCGAATTCCAGATGCCTTGCGTCATGACGGCCTACCTCACCGGCAGCGAGTCCCGCTACGTCACCGGCGGCAACAACGATGCCCACTTCGCAGCGATCATCAAGGCACTCGAAGGCAAGAAGGTGCAGTTGCATTGCGAAGACAGGGAAACGGGGCGCGTCGCTGTCATCGCCTGACTGCCCAATAAACAAATCTCAGTCGAGGAGGAAACGGATGTCTACCTACAAGGACCGCTACAAGTCGGCCGACGACGGTCTGCGATTTCAGGATCTGGTGTATCAAGGCAATTTTAGGGGTATGGACCCCGTGCCCGACGGCATCCTGGGCGACAAGATCCTGCGCCAGCGCGCCAAGAGCAAAGTGCTGGAGAAGGTGAGCAAGGAAGACGTGCTCAGGGACCAGTTCACGGTCGACGAGCTGAACGATTTGAACAACTATCTCGCCTGGAACATCTGGGACGTGCTGGTAATGCGCGCCACCGAAGGTGTCTCGGGCATGATACCTCGTCAGGAATACGAGATCTTGGCCTTCATGCACGAATTCTATCGCTGGCCGGAAATCCTGGAGATGACGACCAACGAGATCGGCGCGCAAGGCGTCATGAATATCGGGGCGACGGCGAGACGAGAGATCGGCACCAAGGTGAACTGCGTCCACGACTGGTGCATCGGCGCGGTCGGTTTCGGAATGGGACGTTGCGGCCTGCTCGCGCTCGAGGCTATTCAGCCGCAGGACTACGTCCGCGAAAGCAACATCATCCTCAAGTTCATGCAGCGCATTCTTTGGGGCAAGCGCCAGGACGGCTATATCCTGAACTCCCAGGATCGCTATCGCTGCCGAATCCATGAGAAGGATATCCTGGACCAACTGACCGGGCAGATCGAGTATTTCGACCCGGGCAGCCACACGCATGATGCGCTGGTGCGGTTCAATGCGGCCGCGGAACTGCTTTCGTTCCTGGATCACTATGATTGCCGCCTGGGACTGGGCGATACCGGTCCCTACGAGCTTCCGGACGGCAAGATCATGATCATCCGCGACCTCTTCACCAACGAGGAGGTCTATGACTGGAGCGACGTCTGCGACCACGAGAACGTGCCGCACTGCTACTCGCTGTGCCTCGTGATCGATCCGGACAAGATGGGTCTCTCGGAGATCCGGGTGAACGACATCTCCACCACGTTCACGCGTCCGAAGAACTACATCGAGCACATCATCGGCGGCGCGGTCTTTGTTCGCGAGAAATGGGACACGCCGATGGGTGAGGTATATCCCGTCAAGATCTCCGAGCTGGAGAAGCGGCTTGAGGGAGTCCAGCAGGCGACATTCAAGCTCTATACGAAGTTCGCCCGCATGTCGCGGCGCACGCTGATCACCAACGGGCTGTACGTGTACTATATCGACATGATCCTGCCGCATCTTCGCCTGGCCGGGACCTACGACAAAGCCTGCAAGGACTACGAGTTCTGGGAGATCGACCAGCGCATATCGAACTACTACTATGACATCGTGAAACGTGGCTTTGCGCAGGCGACGGTGCCGCAGAAGATCTTCTCGGGCGAGGGATATCTTCCCTTCCCTGATAATGTAAGCCTGACCAGATCGAAGTATTTCTGGAAATAGCGCTCAAAGCACAGGGACGGGCGAGGCGCGCTTTGCCTCGTTCGTCCTTCGCAGTCGACCGGACAGGTGATGAAAGACCTCAACGAACAAGACTTTATCGTGCTCAATGGCGTCCATCTGAAGAAGATGGCAACCACTGAGGAAATCGCAAATGCGGTCGGGCTCGACGTTTCGACAGTCGAATTGGTGCTTGGCGCGGCCGCCGGCACCGGCTTCTTAATGATCGCCGACGGAAGGCACCTGCTCTTGCCGGAGGGGACGAGTGCGGTCCACGACTATTACCGGACAGCCTATGAGGCGATGCGTTCCAACCAGGTCGTTCTTGCATGGTACGAGCGCTTCGAGACCGTCAACGAACAGTTCATCAAGCAGGTGAGCGAGTGGCAATCAGCCGACGGCGACGAACGCATTCAATCGCGTCTGATCAGGACGGTGGAGCGCCTGACCAAGAACCTGCAGGAGCTCATTCCGCTGATTCCCAGATATGAGAACTACGTCAGCCGGTTCGGCAACAGCGTCGCCAGGGTCGACCACGGCGAGAAGGATTTCGTCTGCAAGCCGACGATCGACTCCGTTCACAATATCTGGTTCGAATTCCACGAGGATATCCTCTCGGTCATTGGGCGCCCACGGGATACATGATGCAATTGCGTGTGATGGCGAATGTGATGGATGACAGCTTCGTTCGGGAAGTGACGGACAGGGACGTCGAGGACGCGCTGCGGTTCGGAGGCAAGGCAAGCGGGCTGGCAAAGATGGCGCGTGCGGGAATACCCATTCCTCCCGCGTTCGTCATTGGCGTCGATGGCTTCCATCAGTTTCGGACCAATGGCGGAAAGATCGACCAACGCCTTCTGTCCGAAATCCACGATGCGATCCGCGCTCTGGAAAACCAGTCTGGCCGTTCATTTGCCGGCAGAGTTCGTCCCTTGCTCGTCTCGGTCCGCTCTGGGGCGCCGGTCAGCATGCCCGGAATGATGGATACCGTTCTCAATCTCGGGCTGACATCCGCGTCGGCGTTCGCGCTCGCGGGCGGTCCCGGAGGAAGCGGCTTTGCGCTCGACACCTGGCTGCGGTTCTGGCGGATGTTCGCCGACATCGTGTTGGGGATCGATCCATCCGAGCTGATGCAGTCCGTGAAAGACGCGGAGTCGATGGCGCGGAACGATCTCACGCTTGCCTCCTTCGAGAACCTGGAACGCTGCATTCTCGATCAGATTGAATCGGCAGGTGAGACAGCGAGCGCCGATCCGTGCCGGCAACTCGAGCAAGCCGTGGAAGCCGTCTTCCGGTCCTGGGATAGCGCGCGGGCGAAGGCTTACCGGAAGCACCATGGAATCTCCGATGATCTCGGCACCGCGGTGACGGTTCAGGCCATGGTCTTCGGAAATGCGGATGAAAACTCCGGGTCTGGCGTGGCGTTCACCCGCAATCCGAACGATGGCAACAAAGCCCTTTATGGCGAGTATCTTATCGGCCGGCAGGGAGAAGACCTGGTATCTGGAACGCATACGCCGATCGATCTGTCCGAAGCGAGCGCGCTTGACGCCGGCCTGCGGCAAGCCTTCGAGCGGCACAGTGAGACACTCGAACGGCTCTATGCGGATGCCGTGGACATCGAATTCACGGTCGAATCCGGACAGCTATATTTCCTGCAGGTGAGACCAGCGAAGCGAACCGCGGCCGCCGCTATCAGGATAGCGGAGGATCTGGTTGCGGAAGGAGTCATTGAGAGACAGGCGGCGCTGGCGCGGATTACGTCTGAGCAGGTCAGAAAGGTGTCGCGACCGTCTTTCGACGAGGCGGATCTCGCAAAGGCCGCCTTGCTGACGCAGGGACTCGGGTCGTCGCCAGGACACGCCCACGGGGCCGTTATCCTTGACGCCGATCGCGCGGCCGACAGGGCCTTGGCCGGTGAGGCCGTCATTCTCCTGCGTCCGACGACGAGCCCGCAGGACATCAGGGGAATGCTGGCCGCTGGAGGGATCATCACTGCGCGAGGCGGGGCGCTCAGTCATGCCGCCGTGGTTTCCCGCGCGCTCGACCGGCCCTGCATTGTCGGTTGCGACGCCATCGATATCGACCTCAAGCGCAAGACGTTCTCGATCGCCGGCCGGACCTACCATGAGGGCGATCAAGTCTCGATGGATGGAAGGACCGGGAAGGTGTTTGCGGGCGCGATCAAGCTGAAGGCCGCCGGCGCGGGCCTGCCCGCCCTCAGGCGCATTCTGGAATGGGCGGATGAGAAGTCCGAAGCATCGGTCTGGATCTCGCCCAAATCGAGCGACGAACTGATCGAATCGACTGAGGCGGGTGTCCCGAGCGGCAGCGTCGTCAGCGTGACCGACCTCATCATTGCGAATGGCCGCATCGGCCGGTTTGTCGAATTGACGGTTGCCGCCGGTCCGCCGAATCCGCCGCGCGGCATAGCGGAGGAGATCCGTGCGATCGTGTGTGAGGCCTGTGCCCCGGCGCTTGCGGGAGCTTCGGGACGCGTGCTGCAGTTTCGGCTGCCCCGCGTGAGCTCGGACCGCGCGCGGCGCTTGATCGAGAATTGGCAGGAGCTGCCGCCGGGCTTCTTCCTGCCTCTCGGCTCCATGACCTATCTGCGCGCGATTCTGCTGGGAATATCGGCCGCGGCAGAAAGGGCCAGGCACGAAGGCGCTGCCGTTCTGATCGGCGGCATCTCAGCTTGCTCGGAATTTGCGACTTTCCAGCGCGAAGCCGAACAGGCGGGGCTGCGTGCGGGCGCCATGATCCAGAACGTGATGGCGCTTGACGACATCGTTCAGATCACGGAGACCGGCGCGCCGATCTGGGTCGACGCCGGGGATATCGTCCGCACGGTGTGTGGTTTCCCGATTGAAGTGCAGCAATCGTTGGATGTGCTGGACCAGTACGCGAACGAAAAGCTCATTCGAGCGAATCCTTTCCGGCGCCTTCCGCCCTATGTGGCGAACCTGCTGTCGGCAGCCGCCATGGCTGCAGAGCGGGGCGCTTCCTTAGGGATTGAGGGCAGCACAGTGCCGCCTGAACTGCTGGTCGAGCTTCATCGCATCGGATTCCGCCGCTTCTCGGTCCCAGTAGGACGGCGCGACGAAGTCCGCTTTTCGCTCGGACGCTTGCAGAAGGAGTAAGCCATGGCGTTGCAGGCTCTTGGTTTGGTCGAGACGCGAGGATTTGTGGCCGCCATCCAGGCCGCCGACGCCATGGTCAAAGCGGCCAATGTCAAGCTCGTCACCCGGCAGCAGCCAGGCGGCGGGCTCATATCGATCATCGTGCAGGGCGACGTTGGAGCGGTGAAGGCTGCCGTCGATGCCGGTGCGGCGGCTGCAAGCCAGATCGGAAAGGTTGTTTCCACACATGTCATCCCGCGTCCACACGACGGGATGGAGGATATCCTGGAGAGACCACCGGTTCGATAGGGCGCACCTTTCCTGAACTTGACGGCACGCCCGATACGGACGCTCACGCACGGCCGCCATTTCCCTTGGCGCGGCGCAGCAGCTCCACCACTTCCCGATCCGAGATCTGGTTGAAATCCCGGTAGTGCATGCCGACTGCGAAGAACGACTCAGGAGTCATCAGGCAAATGATGTCGTCCGCCTCCGCCTTCAGGCTCACAAGCGTTTCGGTCGGAGCGACCGGCACCGCGAGCACGAGCCGGCGCGCACCTGCCCTGGAGAGCGCCTTGAGCACGGCCCTCATCGTCCCGCCGGTCGCGATGCCGTCGTCGATCACGATCACGGTGCGGCCGGCAATGTCGACGGGTGGCTCGCTGTCGCGATAGAGGCGCCGCCGCCGCTCGATCTCGGCGAGCTGGCGGGATGTCTCCGCCTTGAGATAGCCCGCGCCAGGCTCGATGGCGCGAACGATCTCGTCGTTCATCACCACCTGCGGCTTGGGACCGTCGACCACCGCGCCGAGTCCGAGTTCTTGATGACCGGGCGCACCGATCTTGCGTACCAGCACGACATCGAGCGGCGCGTTCAGCGCCTGCGCGACCTCGAATGCGACCGGCACGCCGCCGCGCGGCAGTGCCAGCACCACCGGGTTGTCGTTCTTGAACTTCATGAGCGTGGGCACGAGCCGGCGTCCGGCCTCGCGCCGGTGGGCGAAAATGCGCTCGTCGCAGGTTCCCGTCAGCGGCGATGACAGGAAACGGCGGAACCAGCGTTTGGCATGCTCGATGACCTCCTCGAGCGCGCCGGGCTCTTCAAACAAATGACTGGCTCGCGGCACGATGACCAAATCCTTCTCGCAGGAAAGCGCGGCGAAGGCCGCACGGTTGAGCGGAATGACCGGCAGGTCGGCGCCGCCCACGATCAACAGCGTCGGCGCGGTGACGGCGCGCAGCGCCTCTCCAGCCAGATCGGGCCGTCCGCCGCGCGAGACCACCGCGCCGACATTCTGCCGTTCGGCCGCGGCGACCAGTGCGGCCGCGGCCCCGGTGCTTGCACCGAAATAGCCGACGGGAAGGGTTGCGAATTCGGGCCTGGCACGAACCCAGTCCGAGGCCTCGGCGAGGCGTGACGCCAGCAGACCGATATCGAAAACGTTGCCGCGGTTGCGGTCTTCCTGCTCGCTGAGGAGATCGAGCAGCAGGGTGGCAAAACCCGCCTCGCGCAAGCCCGCCGCCACCTGATTGTTGCGCGGGCTGTTGCGGCCGCTGCCGCTGCCATGCGCGAAGATCACGATGGCAGTCGCGCCCTCAGGCGCGTCCAGTATGCCGGCGAGATGATGCGGACCGATGTTGACGTCGCTGATCTGCGCTCGTCCGCCCGTCATGATCAGTCCTCGGCAGGAGAAAGGGCCACGCTGCGTTCCCTCTGCGACTGTAACTCAGGCCGGAGGTGGATGTTCCTCCGCATCCCATGTGCCGCTGTCGGTGAGAATCTCTCACCGCCACTCGGCGCAGCGAGGGAAGCACCAACAAGGATCGGCCGGCATTCCGCGGAAAACCTCCCTCGCCCACCTTTTCAGCCGCCTTCATGGGAAGAGCGCGCTCACGTGATACCCTCGACAGCGCGCAGCGCGGGTACCACGAAGTCGATGAAGGCGCGCACTGCAGGTCTTAGGAAGCGCGACGTCGGATAAGCCACGTAGAGTTCGCTCGCTCGAATCTCGTACTGCGGCAGCACCTGCACCAGACGTCGCGCACGCAGTTCTTCCGTCACCAATGGAAGCTGTACCGGACCCAGGCCGCGGCCCGCCAGCAAGGCCGCAATAAGGACCCGTGCGTTGTTGGTCTTCAGCACGGGCTGGACTGGCACTTCGATGGTTCTGGCGCCGTTGGAGAGCGTCAGTGTTCCTCGACGAGATAGCACCGCGTCAGTGACAACGAGCGCATGGTCCGTCAGTGCCTGGCAGCGCCGGACCGGTCCATGCTCTGCAATGTACTCAGGTGTCGCAACCAGGATGCGCTTGATGAGGCCCACCTTGCGCAGGACGGTACTTTGGTCCATCGGGCGTCCGATGCGAACCGCCAGGTCAATGTCTTCATGCACGAGGTCCGCCGCCCTGTTTTCCAGCGTGAGGTCGATCGATACGGTCGGGTGCTGCTTTTGGAAGTCCATGACGATGCGGTGCAGATGGCTTTCACCAAGGCAGACGGGGCCGTGAATGCGCAGCTTGCCACCGACTTCGCCCATATCACGGCGCACCATCTCCACCGCCGCATCGATGGCGGCCAGAGAGGTTCCGCCTGCTTCATAGAGCATCAGGCCTTGCGGGGTTGGGCGCACCGCGCGCGCGGTCCGCTCGAGCAGGCGCGCACCGGCGTGCTGCTCAAGGTTACGCAACAGCTTGCTCACCGCGGGCTGTGAGACGCCCAGGTCACGGGCAGCGGCGGTGATGGAGCCGCGCTCGACAGTGCGCACGAAAGCACGAAGGGCGGCGGTCAGATCCATTCATAACACCTGGTTATGCAGATCATTCGCTCATAGCGGATAGACGCGGTGCGGTCCATGATGAACATTCCGCGCAAGAACTCGGCCAAGATGAGGTGCACGATGGAGCTCGACCGGCGATCGCTGTTGTTCGGAGGATCACAGATACTGCTCGCGGGCGCGGCCGCGACGGGACTGCAGTCCGTCTCTGCTCAAGAGAAGCTCGATAGCGCGGAGCCCACTAAGATACCGGCCGGGATGTCTAGTCGTTTCGTCGATGTGAATGGCATCCGCATGCACTACGTTGCCATGGGATCCGGCCCTGTCCTCGTTTTGCTGCACGGGTGGCCCGAGACTTGGTTTGCTTGGCGCGGCATCATGCCGCGACTGGCCAGGAAGTTCACCGTGGTTGCGGCTGACCTGCGCGGGTCCGGACTATCGGAACGCACCGACGCTGGATACGACAAGCAGACGATTGCCGAGGACATACGCGCATTGATCGCTCACTTGGGACCCGCTCCAGCCCACGTGGTCGGTCACGATATGGGCGGCAAGGCGGCCTATGTCCTCGCCCACCTTTACCCGCAAGCCGTTTCCAGGCTGGTGCTCGTCGACTGCCTGCTTCCGGGAACCGAGAATTTGGACGCCCTGCGCGGTGGAGCCTGGCACTATGGATTTCACATGGCGCCGGAGTTTCCGGAGATGCTGACCATGGGTCGAGAGCGCGACTACATCCGCGCGCAGATTCGGGCCTGGTCGCACAACAAGATGGCCATTTCCGAGGATGCCATTTCAGAGTTCGCCTATCATTACGCCCGCCCCGGCGGAATGACAGCCGGGTTCAACTACTATCGAGCGCTGCGCCAGGATGCGCGGTTCGCCGAGGCGTTGCGCGGACGCAAGCTGACGCCACCTGTGATGACCATCACCGGGCGTTATGGCGTCGGCGACAAGCTCGCCGAATCCTTGCGCGGTCAGGCTGCCGATCTCACGAGTGTCGTCGCGGAGGATAGCGGTCATTTCGTTGCCGAGGAGGTTCCGGATTTCTTCTGCGAGAAGCTGGAGACATTCCTGGTGGGTTGAAGCTTGATGACGTGGACAAGCGGCGCGAAATCTAACGCGTTACTGAAACGCGACCTCGGCGAAACTCCGGAGCTTGCGCGAATGCAGGCGCTCCAATTGTTGCTCCCGCAATCTCTCGAGCGCCTTCAGGCCGATCTCAAGATGCTGGCCGACGCGCTGCCGATAGAACTCGCTTGCCATGCCCGCGAGTTTGATCTCGCCATGGAGAGGCTTGTCCGACACGCACAGCAGCGTGCCGTAGGGAACGCGGAAACGAAAGCCGTTGGCGGCGATCGCCGCCGATTCCATGTCGAGGGCGATCGCGCGCGATTGCGACAGACGCCGAATGACCGAGCGATCGCCGATCTCCCAGTTGCGATTGTCCACGCTTGCGACCGTTCCCGTGCGCATCAACCGTTTCAGTTCGAAGCCTTCGAGCCCGGTCACTTCACCCACCGCTTCCTCGAGCGCGACCTGCATCTCGGCCAGCGCCGGTATCGGCACCCAAAGCGGCAGCTCATGGTCGAGCACGTGATCCTCGCGCACATAGCCATGCGCGAGCACGTAGTCTCCGAGCCGCTGCGTATTCCTGAGACCGGCGCAGTGTCCCAGCATCAACCAGGCGTGCGGCCGCAGCACCGCGACATGGTCGGTGATGTTCCGTGCATTGGACGGACCGGTCCCGATGTTGATCAGGGTGATGCCCCGATAGCCGGCCTCGACCGAATGAAAGGCCGGCATCTGCGGCATGCGCTCCGGAGCGATCCCGGTCGTACCGCCGCCAAGGCGCGTATTGCGCGTGATCACGTTCCCCGGGCCGACGAAGGCGTCTGGGCCGATCTGGCCTGAAGCCAGACGCTTCTGGCTCAACTCGGCGAACGCATCGATGTAGAACTGGTAGTTGGTGAAGATCACGAAGTTCTGGAAGTGCTCCGGATCGGTGCCAGTGTAATGATAAAGTCGGCGCAACGAATAATCGACGCGCGCCGCGCGGAACAACGCCAGCGGCTCGGGAGCGCCGGGCGCAAGCTCGAGCGTGTCATTGGCGATCGCGTCGTCGATGGCGGCCAGGTCAGGCACATCGAAGAGATCGCGCAGCGATCGCATCACGTTCGATTTGTCGCCGGGAGTGAGTGCGGCTTCGATGTTGATGTCGCGACGATAGGCGAAATGAATCGGGATCGGCTCGTTCGACTCGCCGACTTCCACCGGTACGCCATGATTGTCGATCAATCGTGCGATCTGCTCGGTGAGGTAGGTGCGGAACAGGTCCGGTCTCGTCACCGTGGTTTCATACACCCCCGGCCTTGCGACGAAGCCGTAAGCGAGGCGCGAATCGACCCGCACATAGGTCGAGGTCGCAATGCGCACGAACGGATAGTTGGCGCGCACGCGCGCCGTGAGCGGCCCGCCATTGGCGTAGGCCTCGAAGTGGTCCCGCAGGAAGGCGGTATTGCGTTCGTAAATCTCTTCCAGGCGCGCGACCGCGGCAGCGGCGTCAGTGAACGCTTCGGTCGCAATCCGCGGCGGGGTCAGCATGATGAGGGCGGAGCACATTGCCGTTACTATGGCAGATTCTCAGGAGCAAAAAAGGGGGAACGCTGGCGCGAGTTGCGCAAGCGCCTCCGCCGCTCGGCGGCACGGCTTGCGCTGCGATCGCAAGGGTCACGTGCAATTGAGCGTCTTGCCGGCCTGTTCCGCCAATTGCTTACAATCGACCTGCGGTGCTCATCACCACGTCAGGCACGACCGGCGAACCCAAGTTCGTCATTCACACCGCGTCCAGCCTGGCGGAATCGGTGGACCTCATGAGGAACAATTGGGAACTTGCGGGACAGGACGGCATCGCCATGCCCTTGCCCCTGGCGCATATGAGCGGGACTGCCGTTTTCTCGGTGTGTATCTATAGCGGCACTCCGTTCGTGCTGATCGAGAGCTTCGACGCCGACACCGTGCTCGATGCGATCGAGAAGTACCGTTGTACCTTGCAAATCGGTTTTCCCGCTCAATATGCCGCGCTGCTTGAGCGCCAGCGCGCCCGGCCGCGCGACCTGAAGTCGCTGCGCTATTGCCTGACCGGAGGCGATTCCTGTCCGGTGGAGCTGCAGCAACAGGTCACGGCCGCTTTCGGTGCTCCGCTCTATAACGTCTGGGCGGCGACGGAAGCCGTCGGCAATCTCGGCTACGCTCTGCGGCCCGGTCCCGTAATGAGGATCACGAGGCCGGCGGAAGTCCGGGTGGTCGACGACGATGGCAAGGATGTCGTCGATGGCGAACCCGGCGAGCTCCTAGTCCGCGGTCCGAATCTGTTCGTCGGCTACTGGAACGATTTGAGGGCGACGGCGGACAGCCTGAAGGACGGCTGGTATCGCACCGGCGACCTGGTGCGGCGAGAGGGGCAGGACGAACTCCTGTTCGTCGCGCGCAAAAAGGACATCATCATTCGCGGCGGCACCAACATCTCGCCTGTCGAAATCGAGGAGGCGGTCGCCGCCCATCCCTCCGTCGAGGCGGCGGCCGTGGTCGGTGTGCCGGACGCCGTGCTCGGACAGCGCCTGATCGTCTTCGTCACGCTCGCAAAGGGAAAGAACGAACGGGCCGTTCCCGGCATCCTCAGCGACGTAGCGACACGGCTTGCCGCCTACAAGGTGCCCGAGCATCTCGTCGTGCTCGATGCCTTGCCGCGCAACGCGCTGAGCAAGGTCGACCGGACGACGTTGCAGGCGATGGCGATCGAGGGCGACAAGATAGTTCGTTCCCGGGCAGACGAACAAGCATCGCGTCGCGCGAGCTAGGCTGTTCGCGCATTCCGGGATAACGACAAGGTCGTTGGCGGGTTAGCGAAGGCTAGCCCGCCAATGCCATTTGTGTGGTGGACTACGTCGCTATGGTCCACCCTGGACCAAGAGTCCTGCGATCTTTCCGTCCGGCGCCAGCGTAATCCTCCAGATCGATAGGCCATTGTCATATTTGGCCTCGTACACATCCCAGCCGCTGCTACCCACTCCCCTGAAGGAGATCGATTGCAATTGTCCCAATTGTTCCAGGCCGCGCTGGAGCCCAGGCAGTTGCTGACGGGTCGCGGCTGCCAATTCCGGCGTCATTGCGTCGTAGTTCGGCTGCGCGGCCCGAATGGCTTCGATCGTGCGACGCAGCGCCGCCTCGCTACCCGGTTGGGCGGTGCCGTCCTTTATTCGCTTCGCAAGCTGCTCCGCCACTCTGTCGGCTTCGGCCTTGTCCACCCGTTTTGCCAATTGCTCGTGACCGTTCTGATGGAGCACCAGCGCTGCAGCCTTCCCTTGCGGGTCGGTGACGAAGGAAATCTGCGCGTGGACGACCTTGGCAAAGAATTTGGTGGGGCTCTCGGGATAGAATTGCACCGGCTGCTGCCCCGTGAGCTGTGCGAAGAGCTGATCCCCTTGCCGCGTGACCGTGAAGATCAACACCGCCCGCTGATAATAGCCAACGTAATTGTCGAGTAGCTTTGCGTCGATCGGGACCTCCGTGCGCGGCTGTTCCTGCTCTGCCTTACGCTTGGCCATCGTGTCGGGATCGAGTGTCGTCGCATCGTTATCCGCTTTCGGAGGCGAGGGGGCCTGCGCCACGACGCCGGATGAGACTGCCACCAGCGGCAGAACGCAGGCGACGATCGCCGCGCGCGCCTTCCAGTCGATCTTCCTCGGCAGACGCGTTTCCGCCAGGAGCTGTTCAACCCGCCGCGCGACGGTCTCCGATCGCGCCATCGCCAGGCTGGTTGAGCCGCTCGGTCCATGTCCGAGCCTGACCAGAAGCTCAGCATAGCGTATGCGATCTTCGATATCCTCGATCGCCGCGGCGTCGATTCTGGCTTCCGCCAGATAGACGATCCGGCTGTTGAGCCACCAGGCTAGCGGATTGAACCAAAACACGGCCCTGTTGATTGCCGCCAGCAGCAGAACATAGAAATCGCCTCGACGCACATGCGATTCCTCGTGGACCATGATTGCGCGTCGGTCCAGGGCATCCCAGGTGCCGTAGTGCTCGGGCAGGAGGATGGTCGAGCCGAATGTTCCGGGTGCCTTGATGGCAGGGCTCGAACGCACGTCCTTGCCTGCAGTCCAATCCTCGTAAACCGGATCAGCCGATATTTGCAGCCGCCAACTGAGCGCCGTGCCGATCGCCAGTCGCAGCAGGAGCCAGCCGGCAACCAAAAGATAGATCGACGTGGCAAGCAACCGCCAATCGAAGTGCTGCGATATCGTGCCATGCTGCCCGACGGAAGCGGGAGCAAGGTCGGAAGCGAGGGAGGAGATCGACATGTCTCCCGTCAGGACGAGGAGAGCCGGTGGGATGTCAGCCCCGACAGTGAACATCGGCCGGCCGACTATAAGAGGGGATGCAAGAGAGGCGATCAGCACCAGCCGCCATGTCGACATCAGGATATGCGGATTAAAGATGCGCAGCGCCTTCAAGCCGATCCAGATCGCCATGATCAGGACGGACGAGCGGATCGCGGCTTCAAGGACGATTGCCAACATTACTTCCTCTCGTTCTTTGCCTGTCCAATCTTCTTCGATAATTGCTCGAGCTGCTTCTTGTTCAGCATCTTGGCGTCGACGATGCCAACGAGCACATCTTCGATCGAGCCGTTGCAGAACCAGTCGGCGATGCGCCGGACCGCCTTCGCCGCCACCTTCCGGCGATCCTGAACGGGACGAAACAGAAATGTTCGCCCCTCGACGTCGTGCGTGACGAAGCCTTTCTCCTCCAGCCTGCGCAGCACCGTGCGGACGGTGGATTCCTTTAGCGGCCGATCCAGCCGCTCCCGCACCGCTTCCGCGGTGATCGGCGCATGAGCCCAGACGAGCTGCATCACCTCTCGTTCGAGCTCGCCGAGCTCCGGCAGATCATCATCCATTTTATTGCGACCCATAATAACGTTACAGCGTGTAGCATATAGCGACCGAACAGTCAATGATCATGCCCGCACCGTCCCGCGGCGCGGAGACGCCATGTCTCTGCCGCGGGGTGCGAGTGCATGCTCCTTCCAGGACTCAAGGGACGGCCACGCCAGAGCCATCACGGGCAGATTGTCCACGGGCAGCTCACATCCGTCGCGATCGTGATATCAGAGGATGGACGATACTTCGTGGAAGGAGGAAGCATGCGCCGGGATTTCTGGTTCCATCATCCGTTTCGGGTACGCTATTCCGAGGTCGATGCGCAGGCCGTGGTGTTCAACGCGCACTACCTGACTTATTTCGACACGGCGATCACCGAGTATTTTCGCGCACTCGGCTATGACTATCTCGGCGAGGTCGCAAGGACCGGCGTCGATTTCCACCTTGTGAGGTCGGTCGTCGAATACAAGGCGCCGATCCGGTTCGACGAGGAGGTCGATGTGTGCGTGCGGGTCGCGAGGATCGGCCGATCCTCGATCACGCTTGCGCTCGCAATTTTCGCCAAGGGCAGCGACGATCTCCGCTCCACCGGCGAAATCGTGTGGGTATGCACGGACCAGCGGACCCATAGCTCGGTTGCCGTGGCGGAGCCGTTGCGGGCGCTGATTGCAAGCCGCGAAAAGGCCCTCGCTCAGGCGTGATCGGCGGGCGCCGGCGGGCGCGCGCCAGCCGGCCGGTGTCGCGCCTGGTTGCAGGTGCAAGCTGATCGCGGATCAGACCGCGACATTGCGGTCCTCGTCGACGACGGTCAGCCGGCCATTGCCCTGCAGAATGTAGGCCCACTCCGCTTCCTTGTGCCAATGCAGTTCGCGCACCACGCCCGAATCGAGGCGCATGTTGACGCCGGCCATCGATTTGGCGACCGGCAGTTCGCGCACTGTCACCTCGCGTGCCCAGCCGCCGTCCTCCAGGCGGTTGTGGGCCATGCCGAAGGAGAATTTGAGATTCGGGAGCGAGCCGTTGTCGGTTTCCGGCGGCGTGAGGATATCGGGGTTCTGGTTGTCGAGCAGGGCGTTGCGGGGACCCGGATCGGTTGCGCCTTTGGCGCCGCGGATAGGCTGCCTTAGATGGCTGTCGGACATGAATTTCTCCCTGACGTGATGAACGATGAGGTGCGAAATGCACTCGCTTCGCGGCGAGCGTGCCAAGCTATGCCGAGGATGCGGGGAAATATTTCCGCGACGCACGCCTTTTGCCGAAATGCCACAATCGTGGCGGATCATTTGAGCGGCGCTAGGCTTCGCCGGGCGGCCTCGCGGTCATCATCGGGCCATTCGGAAAACGGCTATGGAAATCGGAAAGATCAGGTGCGAGGCGGGCGGTATCGCTGTTCCGATGCGCGTTCGATCGAAGATCCGGATTTCGTTGATGCAATGAGCCAGCCGGCTGACATGGCTGCCGCCGCTCGAAGCCCGGACCTCGATCCGGCGCGCGCGCTCGATCTGCTGGTGACGGTTGCGACATTGCTGTTCGCGACCGGCCAGACGACCGAGCGCACGACCGAATGTGTCGAGCGGCTGGCGACAGCGCTCGGCTTTTCTGCGCGGGTCTTTCTGCGCTGGGACGAAGTGACCGTCGCGATCGAGAATGGCGACGGAGCGGCGAGCACGACCGTCGAGGCGAGGCCGGTCGGGATCGAGATGGGAAAGGTCGCTGCCGCAACCGCGTTGATTGACGACTTCTGCGATCACCCCTCCGCGCCAGAACCGCTGCGGTCCGCGCTTGCGGAGGTGCAGGCCCACCCGCCCGTCTCGCTCATTCGCTTCGCAACCTTCGCCGCCATCGGCGCCGCTGCGCTCGGCATCATCTTCGGCGCCGCCCACCTGGCCAGCCTGATCGTCATCGCTGTCAGCGCCGGCCTCGGCGCCTGCCTGCGCCGCTGGATTGCTGGATGGAGCCATAACCCGTTCGCCCAGCCGCTCGCCGCTGCGCTGCTCGCCGGCGCGATCGGCGCGCTGGTCGTCGATCTCCAGTTCTCCTCCAGCCTGCAGCGGCTGGTCGCGGTCTGTCCCTGCATGGTGCTGGTGCCGGGCCCGCACGTCCTCAACGGCACGATCGACCTTGCGCGTGGACGCCTGGCGCTCGGGATCTGCCGGGTGGTCTATGCGAGCCTGATCATCTTTTCGATCTGCATCGGCCTGCTCGCCGGACTGTCGTTCGGCGGGACCAACCTGCCGGCATCGGCGCCGTCGCCGCCGGTCCCTTTGATCTATGACGTGATCGCCGCGGGTGCGGCGGTGGCCGCCTATGGTACCTTTTTCTCCATGCCATGGCGGATGCTGCCGGTCCCGATCCTGATCGGGATGTTCGCCCATGGCGTGCGTTGGGCGCTCTTGGCCAAGGCCGGCGTTGGCCTGGCGGGCGGCGCCTTTATCGCCTGCCTCATTGTCGGAGCGATCACCACACCTGTGGCAGAACGTCTCAGGTTGCCCTATGCGGGGCTTGCCTTTGCATCGGTGGTTTCGCTGATCCCGGGCGCGTTCCTGTTCCGGATGGCGGATGGGCTCCTCGAACTCGTCGCGAGCGGGGGTAACGTTTCCCCGAGTTTGCTGCAGGCAACGCTTGCGGATGGAATCAATGCCTTCCTGATCACGCTTGCGATCACCCTGGGGTTGATCTTGCCGAAGATGTTGATTGGGTATCGTTTCGACAAACGGTTTACTGGGAGCGGCCGAAGCGCGTAGAATTTGAATCGCATCCCTGCGCAAGACATACGCTTTTGCAATCTGTGCACTATATTGATGGGGTGCCGCTATCGTAACTGTCGAGCAGGTGATTGGGATGCGCCTATTATTGCTTATCAATTTGACGGCCGTTGCCGTGGCGGGAGTCGCCATGGCTCAGACCGACGAGCCGCCGATGTCCCTTCCGCCCGTAAGCGTCGATCCGCAGCGGAATAATTTGCCGCCGGCTCTCGACCTCGGGCCGCAGCAGGGATCAGGAAACAACAGCGTCGTCCGCGGCAATGCCGGCAACGCCGGCAATGCCAAAGGCGGCTATGACGATCTCAACAAACGCTTGATGGGCGAGGTCAACAAGGTCAATCCTCTGGTCACGAATCAGGCGCCGATCGACGCGCGATCGCCGGACATCCGTGTCGGCGTTATCAACATACCGGCGGTTCAGCAGCAGTACGGGCAGAATTTCGGCATTTCGGCCCGGCCGTACCGCCCGCCGCCGCTTGTCTACTCGGCCCCTTTGGGACGGCATTAGACGTTTAAGCAGAAGGCGCCTGAGCGGCGCGGGTTGCTGACCTGCCGCTCAGGCTCGATCGAGGGCGTCCTGGGTCCGCAGGGGACGACTATCGGTCGCTATCGATCATTGCTGCTTTCTCTGATCGTCCTGGTCAGCGTCTAGCGGATGTGGCGATGACTGATCCGCCGGACCTCCAGTGTCGCGACTCGTTACCACCGACGGACGAACATGCTGTTGACGCTGCTCTCGCGCGCTGCTTGTGCTGTGCTCTAAAGCGAATTACGGGTCTGGTCGGATGAGAACGTCAATACTTTCAAGTTCGTTGATTAAACGGATCTGGAGTCTGGTTTAGGTAAACTACGACTCCCCCATCGTCCGACGTTGTCGAACTCCGAGTCCCGTCGGACCGTCAGTGGGGCCGGGCTTGGTAGTAACCGGACATTCGGCCGGACGGACAAGTCTGAGAAGAGCCAGTAGCAGTCCCTTTCAGCGAGTGCTGCCGTCGCCAACGAGATGCTCGCTAGGACAAAACCTGCGTCGGCGAGTGCCTGTCCAACGTCATCGTGACCGCCGAACCAACCGCTTCGGCCGTGAGCGACAATGATCAGTGGCAGCTTGGTGCCGGTGACAGGACAGTCCTTCACGCCCTGCAGGGATTCGATAAAATTCATCGTATGTTTGCCGAGCGGCACACGTTGCGGCCCTGCTGCGCATGGATACCAAACGGCGCCTGCTAGACTGAGATCGGTGTCGAGAAGTTGGATGCCCGCCGCCCGCGCAGACGAGGCCAAACAACAAAGCACGGCGACGCAAGCCCAATACATTCTGAGCATAAAAGCAGCCCCCAGATTCGGCAAAATGGAACCATTAGATCAAAGATGACAGAACTGTGTCGCGTTCTTCGCCCAACGTGAATGACCGCTGTGGGTCAAAATGTGACCTCGTCGAAAGGGCTGCTTCTTGCGCAAAGCGGACATTCGGTCGGACCCACGAGTCTGAGAAGGGCCAAAGGACTAAACCGCTCGCGCGGTAGGGCGCTGGGGTTGGCGACACAGCCAAGAGGATAGCGCCGCGGGGGCGTCCTGTCTTGAGATGAGGGGTTCGCAACCTTCACTCAAAACAGGAGCATCCCCTTGACCGACGAGGCAGTGAGCCCGCTGCGCCGGCGCATGATCGAAGACATGACGATCCGCAAGTTCGCGCCGAAGACCCAACATGACTATGTGCAAAGGGTCAAGAACTTCGCGGCGTTCCTCGGG
Source organism: Bradyrhizobium sp. LeoA1Lang (assembly GCF_055413685.1). NCBI lineage: Bacteria > Pseudomonadati > Pseudomonadota > Alphaproteobacteria > Hyphomicrobiales > Nitrobacteraceae > Bradyrhizobium > Bradyrhizobium sp. LeoA1Lang. The sequence continues at coordinate 140,428 of NZ_JBVAPG010000006.1, forward strand.
CGATCGCCGGATACGGCGACCTTTGAGGACGTGCGCCGCTACCAACTGCATCTGGCGGCGAGCGGCGTTGGCGTGCCGACCATCAATCAGACCGTCTCGACGTTGCGGTTCTTCTTTAGGGTCACGCTCAGGCGCCACGAGATCGTCGAGCACACCCATGTCATCCACGAACCGCGCAAGCTGCCGGTGGTGCTGAGCGTGGAAGAAGTGGCGCGGCTGCTCGAGGCTGCGCCAGGGCTGAAGTACAAGGCGGCGCTGAGCGTGGCCTATGGCGCCGGCCTGCGCGCCGCCGAGGTGGTCTCGCTCAAGGTCGCCGACATCGACAGCAAGCGCATGCTCATCCGCGTCGAGCAGGGCAAAGGCGGCAAGGACCGCAACGTGATGCTGTCGCCAAGCCTGCTCGAGCTGCTGCGGGCCTGGTGGAAGGCGGAGCGGCCGCAGGGCTGGCTGTTTCCCGGCCGTGATCCGGCGCAGCCGACGACCACGCGCCAGGAGGGTGTCAGAAAGAATGTGTAAGCAGGTTTCTGTGAGTTTACCTTACCGAGGAGACTCACATGACGACCGACACGACGATTACACCTGAACTGCTGGATCAACTGCTTGCTAACTATGAGAAGCCTGAAGACCTCACAGGTGCAGACGGGCTTTTCAAGCAGCTGAAGAAGGCGCTGATTGAGCGGGCGCTTGGTGCGGAGCTGAGCGATCATCTTGGCTACGAGAAGGGGGACCCGGCTGGCCGCGGCAGCGGCAATAGCCGTAACGGAACCAGC
>NZ_JBVAPG010000699.1:0-248 GCF_055413685.1 Bradyrhizobium sp. LeoA1Lang
GCTCGGCTTGCCGAGACAAAGCGGCTCCATCTTCGCCCATTGGCCGTCAGTCAAAACGAATCGTTCCATCCAAAGCTTGAATCACAGCCAAGCACGAATGAGAATCCTGAATCCCAACAGACCCTAGCATTACAGTTGTCTTTTTGTTTTGAAGTGCGCGCGCTGGGCGGCGGCCTGGTGAGCTCTACGCCAAAGTGACCATGCGATGATGTGTGCGGGTTGGATTCGCTTTCGAGCGAGTCTGATGG
>NZ_JBVAPG010000700.1:0-248 GCF_055413685.1 Bradyrhizobium sp. LeoA1Lang
GATCCTGAAGGCGGGCGGCGCCTACCTGCCGCTCGATCCGGCCTATCCATCGGCGCGGCTGCGCCAGGTGCTCGACGATGCGGCGCCGCTTTTGGTGCTGGCCGATGCGGCCGGCCGCGCCGCGCTGCTCGATCTGACGGTGGTCGATCTGGAGACGGCGACGCCGGTCTGGGCGGCGCTGCCGGCGACGGATCCGGATGTGCGCGCCCTCGGGCTGACCTCGCGCCATCTCGCCTATGTGATCTACA
>NZ_JBVAPG010000701.1:0-248 GCF_055413685.1 Bradyrhizobium sp. LeoA1Lang
TTCTTGGCCGCGAGATCGAGCAATTCCTCGCTCACAAGCGTTCTTTGCGACGGCGCTATCTTGTCGAAGAGAAGACGCTCGCGCTGTTCGACGCCTACTTGTCGAAGAACAAAATTGGTAGCCTTAGCATTACAGTTGTCTTTTTGTTTTGAAGTGCGCGCGCTGGGCGGCGGCCTGGTGAGCTCTACGCCAAAGTGACCATGCGATGATGTGTGCGGGTTGGATTCGCTTTCGAGCGAGTCTGATGG
>NZ_JBVAPG010000702.1:0-247 GCF_055413685.1 Bradyrhizobium sp. LeoA1Lang
TCTTCGCAATGCCCACCTCGATATCCCAGCGGCCGTCGAGGCGCTGCGCCAATACTGGATGCCGATCCGCTACGCACGCGCCCGCTGATCACTGCGAACGTGGGAGCTCTTACCGCTTACGATCAAAGCGTGGCTTGCTCGCCGGCCGCACTATCATGTCCACTTCACACCAACTTCCGCGTCATGGATCAATCAGGTCGAGCGTTGGTTCGCTGAACTCACCAGAAAGAAGATCCAGCGAGGTGTT
>NZ_JBVAPG010000703.1:0-247 GCF_055413685.1 Bradyrhizobium sp. LeoA1Lang
GCCATCAGACTCGCTCGAAAGCGAATCCAACCCGCACACATCATCGCATGGTCACTTTGGCGTAGAGCTCACCAGGCCGCCGCCCAGCGCGCGCACTTCAAAACAAAAAGACAACTGTAATGCTAGGTCGCGTGGACAGTTATCTTAGCCAGAGCAGAGTTGCGGCGATAGCGACGACAGCGAAGTAATTTCGTGCGGTTTTTTCGTAGCGCGTAGCAACGCGCCTGAAACGCTTCAGTTTCGAGAA
>NZ_JBVAPG010000704.1:0-247 GCF_055413685.1 Bradyrhizobium sp. LeoA1Lang
CACCTTCCTGCCTGGCATCAAGCATGGCATTTGCCATCGTTACACCTCCACCGATCCGCTCATGCCAGGCTGTATCGCGCGCAAGCCGAAGGATGGCTAGGTGGGGTCCTCATGCCGGTTACGCCTGATAGAGGGCACCGGCGGAGTGGGTCGATAAATTGTCCTGGACGACCCGGATGATCTCGGCGTCGGGATAATGGATGTCGACAAGATCACGCATGCATTGGGCGTAATCCCTTGCCGCTCG
>NZ_JBVAPG010000705.1:0-247 GCF_055413685.1 Bradyrhizobium sp. LeoA1Lang
CCGCTGGTTCCGCAGCCGCACGGAGAACGCCGGCAGGCGCGCCAAGCGCGTCGCCATCGTCGCCCTGGCGCGCAAGCTGATCGTGGCGCTGTGGCGCTATCTCACCAGCGGTCTTGTTCCGGAAGAGCTATGGCGGAATCTGGGTGATGACGGCCTGAGAAGGGCGGCGTATCGAGGCGGGTAACCAGCCAGCCAGAACCTCACATGGGATGGTTCGTGTCAAGGCCATCAATCGCAATGCATCAGC
>NZ_JBVAPG010000706.1:0-246 GCF_055413685.1 Bradyrhizobium sp. LeoA1Lang
CCTTCGACAACGCCTTCGCGCCGTCGGCGATGAACAGTCTTGGCACCGTCGGGTCGAGCCCGCGCGAGACCAGGTTGTCCAGCAGGGCCTGAACCGTTGCGGCATTCTCGGTCGCCCCTTCCACCAGCGCCAGCGGATGCTTGTTGCCTTGGCCGTCAACCCCGATCGCGGCGACCAGCACGAGATCGTCGCCGAGATGCAGCCCGTCGATTTGGACCACCAGAAGGTCGAGCGCGGACAGATCGG
>NZ_JBVAPG010000707.1:0-246 GCF_055413685.1 Bradyrhizobium sp. LeoA1Lang
GGGTGGGCCGTCGCCGCCGGCGGTCGCCTACGTGTTCGCCGAGGGCCGCGGCACCGAGGAGATCGCCGGACAATTGACGGGTTTTTCCGGCATTCTGCAGGTGGATGGTTATGCCGCCTACAAAGCACTCGCCCGCAGCCATGGCAGCGCGATCCAGCTCGCGTTTTGTCTTGCTCACGCCCGCCGCAAATTTGTCGAGGTCTACAAGACGACGCAGTCGCCGTACGCGCGCGAGGTGATCGAACG
>NZ_JBVAPG010000708.1:0-246 GCF_055413685.1 Bradyrhizobium sp. LeoA1Lang
CTCGAAACTGAAGCGTTTCAGGCGCGTTGCTACGCGCTACGAAAAAACCGCACGAAATTACTTCGCTGTCGTCGCTATCGCCGCAACTCTGCTCTGGCTAAGATAACTGTCCACGCGACCTAGAGCGGCTGAGCTCCAACGAAACGAAAATCGCGCCAAGATCGGTGCGGATGGTGGTCGGGTGGGCGGATCGTCCGGTCGTATGCATGATCACCTTCGGGATGAGTGTTTAGGCAGCCTTATTCT